>JBAXKN010000006.1:0-31216 GCA_037135295.1 Candidatus Saccharimonadota bacterium | reverse complement strand
AATATGCTTGCCTTCCAAGCAAGCGATGAGAGTTCGATTCTCTCCGCCCGCACCAATTAAAATACCGTACTGGAAAGTACGATATTTTAATTTGTAGGCAGTTGATAATTGATCTCTCATCAGCGAACAAAGTAAGCCAGATGAGAGTTCGTGAAGTGCCGAGCAGTAAAAATGTGTTTACATATTTTTACAAACAAGCGGAAATAGGAAATATAATGACCGCCTTCTGCTTCGCCCGCACCAATTTTAGATATTATTCGGCAGCTTCTGCTTTTTCACCATCTTCTTTTGTAACATGCACTGTTCCATGTGGATGTTGCGGTGGCGCATAGATTGAATATACTTTCAGTGCGACATCACCACTTGCAACTAGATTATGCCAAGTTCCAGCCGGGACTACTACCGCGAAACCATCACCCGCTTGGTAAGTCTGTAATTGATCGGCAGTTGGACCCATCGAAACAGTTGCCTGTCCTTGCTCGATACGCAAAAATTGGTCGTGGGTGTCATGGACCTCCAATCCAATATCATGGCCTGGTTCAATCGACATTAATGTAATCTGAAGATTATTTCCTGTCCACATAGTTGTACGATAATTCGTATTCTCAACCGTTGCGGTTTCTATATTTGCTACTATTGGCGCTGGGCCATTGTCAATAATTTCTGTCATTTTATTTTCCCCCTTTATATTCCTATTATACTCCATATTTAATCTGGAAATTTGATATAATAACATAGGTACTGTGCCCCGATAGCTCAGCTGGATAGAGCAAGTGGGTTCTAACCATTAGGTCGGGGGTTCGAATCCCTCTCGGGGTACCAAAATTAATTAGTCAACTGAAAAGTTGGCTAATTAATTTTGATTTCCAGAGTGGATACGTGACCACGGCTTTTTGCACAGCAAAAACAGTCGGGGGTTCGGCGCAGCACAGCGAAACAAAATGTGTTTACATATTTTTGTGAGCAAACGAAGAAGGCTTTAGCCGCTATCCCTCTCGAGATTACGAAAATTATAATAAAGCTACCATTCTGATATAGTTATTGTATGGTTAAAGCTGTTATTTTTGATATGGACGGTGTTCTAATCGATTCGGTCGAGTTAGGATTGCTAGTACGTAAAAAATTGTTGGCGCAATATGGTGTTGATCTTGATAAAGTGCCTGATCCACAAGGCGAGGCGCATCGTGCAGCTTCAACTAGGTCACTTCTTGCGAGCGTTAAGAATCATTTCGGAATCCATATCGACCATGATGAGTTTGCAAAGTTAGCAAGAGAGAAAACACACCAGTACCTACAAGAACAAGGATTATCAGCTGATCAGGGACTCGTATCATTTTTAGAAGAGTTAATACAACATCACATTATCTGCGCCATTGTGTCGTCTGGTCTGCGTGAAGGACTTGATAATAAATTAGATGTTCTTGGTATTAGAAAATACTTCTCGGTTATCGTATCAGGAAGTGATGTCGAAGAGCATAAACCTAGTCCCGAACCTTATCTTTATGCAATCAAAAAGCTAGGGCTAGCGCCAAAGGATTGCGTTATTATCGAAGATAGCCTAACTGGCGTCCAAGCTGGCCAGTCTGCTGGCTGTAAGGTTATTGGATTTACCCAATATAATAACTCCGAAGAACCTATACCCGGAGTAGCTGCAACAATCAAAAACTGGAATGAAATTGATTATGAAAAGTTCAAGTATCTATTAGTGTAATATAGCTAATCCTTGTTTTAACTTAACGTATAACGATGTACTAAAATTATCTGTTATTATTATTGAATGACATACAAAGACATACTAAAAATAAGCCCAATACATTTACTATACTTAGCAATACCAGTTATTAGTTATCTATTAGTCGCAGGATTATATTTAGTTGCTATGCTAAATCCTCAAAATAATATTGATTTTATATATGGTTACGGTATGTTCATAGTTATAGCAGAGTTTTTGAGTGTTTTTAGTAGTAATATAGTTATGTCGGAATTTAGATTATTCGATAATATTTTTGCAATTATCATTCTAATGTTCTTTGTAGTAGTATTCTCTTTTGTTCTTCACTCAATATATCCAGGTCTGATTTTAGGACTAAGTATAATTGCAAAAATATTCACTAATAAGACACGATTGTCAACCAACGAATCAAGTACATTCAGCTTTGATGATTATACTACGTTAGGAATTTTCTTTGGTACATTATTATTAATTGCCTTTAGCTCGCCTTTATTGGGTAAATTATTGACATTGCCAGAAAGTGTATTAATAAATAAACCTGCCAACACTACTGGTATATTCGTTGATACACCTCAACTTTTGCTTATATGGGGAGTTTTGTATTTTTCTCTTCTAGCCGCTGCTAGAATATGGTTTTTCTATATGGATATAAAGAATAATAATATAAACTCCAAAAACCCTACTATGATTTCATAGAAAATACTTAGCACTACATTGGATAAACAAACAAAAACTGGGACAAAATATGGTTATTTTAATAATTTTGATATGATTAAAGTATGCAAATGACACAAGAAGAATGGGAACAATCGATAGAACGAGCCGGTGTAGTTGTCGCCTGTCTAATTAAAAATAATGGCAAATATTTACTTGTGCAGGAAAGACAGCCTGATGCATATGGATTGTGGAATTTACCTGCTGGACATGTTGATAAAGATGAAAAATTAGAAGAGGCCGCTATTCGTGAAGCAAAAGAAGAAACAGGACTGGATGTTAATTTAATAAAAGAAATAGCCATATATCACGAAACAGCAAAGCAAGCTATAAAACACGTTTACGTAACAGAAATTATTGGTGGTGAATTAATTTCACCAAATGATGAAATCATGGACATTAAATGGCTAACGTCTGATCAAATAAAGAAACTGGATGAAACAGGAAAAATGCGTAGACCATGGGTATGGGATATAATTCAAAAAGACATTAAACTTTAATTACAAAAACTAACATAAGATAAATGATTAATAGTTTTTTAAAAAAATTATTCTAATTGCGCCAAATCTTGGTCTGTAATTCCAAGCTGTTCCAAAATCCATAGATGTCTATCGTTTGTAGGATCATATTTTCCGATATTAAATCGCATCATTTCATCTGGATTACTACCAATTACGTCCCAGACACCAATGTTACCATTTCGATATACTATATCTTTCGTAAAACAAACTCCAGGTGTTTCGCAGTCTGTACCCCTAAACGTACGTACTGTTCTATTATATGCAGTATTTTGAGCCTTCATTAATGGCTCTTCGACTTTTTTTAAAGCAGTTAAATTTTTTAATAGATAATATTTTTCCAATATCTCATAAACTTGTCTGAAATTTCGTGGTTGTCCATCAAGTCCCAAGGATAAACCGACAGCCAATAGACCGTCAATACCACTAAAATCGCTGACCTCTCCGGATAGCGATTGCTCACGAACCGTTGCGACACCTTCTTCGCCGGATTCATATCGGTCTAGACCCAGGCCTAATAATTTTAATTGGCTTCTTTCTCCGTTAGCTCTTCTGGTAACATGAGTACCAATTTCATGAACAATTAATTTAGTTAGTTCATCTAAACTTACACTTCTTTTACCGGGGATAACGACCTGCATGTGTTCTTGATCTACGCTTATACCTGTTCTACTAGTCTCATCGTCAATCACCACACTCCAACCTTCACTGCCAGTTCTTTGAATCGCTATATCAAACGCTGATTTAATCGCGTCCGCATCAAGTTTCGTCATATCAGTTGGAATGTCTATTAAGTCACCAAACTCACTAATAGTTTGATCTCTAGCCAATAAAACAGTTGCTTGATCTGGAATTTCAGATACTTGCGATTCGTCCGTTCTAGGCAGTAAACTAAGCAATTCATTCGCCGTTTGTCTTACATCTTCGTCATCTGAGTTTAATAAGACCTCTGCGAATTCAATAACTGAGTTGACTGTATATGCAAAAACTTCTTCGGATGGTTTTCCATAGATAAATTCTGAGTATCGTTTAAAACGACGCATATCACCACTCGCAACTGCCTTTAGCATCCTAACTTCCGCAATTTTTTCGTTAAGTCGCCAACGGTATGCCTGTTTCACAACTTCGTTTTGTTCATTTTCAATAACTTCTTGTTTAAGTAATAAAAGTCTATCTTCAGTAGACTCTAGTGCGACCAAGTCCACTTCTGGATAATCTAGAGTCGGATTTTCAATTTCACCGGCAATAAAACTACGTTTTTGTTCAGCGCGGTATTCTTTATCACCATTCAAATATTCGTATGCCTGCAACGAAGCAATTTCAGAAAATGATTCAAAAAGGCTATCGTCGTAGGACTTTGGCTTTGATGTATTTGGAGTTTGTGGATCTAACTCTGACATATAATATTTATATTAACATTATTTTTCCACTTGTGTTTGTAGTAATTAATTTTTAGTAATACTATTATAATGTTATGAAAGAATCAGTCGAGAATAAAATACTAGATGGTGACATCGAAAAAGCTGGTCAAGCTCACGATTATCTATTGTCACTCGGTAGATTATGTGTCAGATTTGCTGAGGTGGAAAGAGCGCCAAGATATCCTAGTGGCGACCGTGAAAATGACGCAGAACATAGTTTTCACCTAGCATTGTCTGCTACCGAGCTAGCAGCAGATTATTATCCTAACCTTGATTTGGGTCTTGTATCACAATTTAGTATTGTTCATGACCTACCAGAATCGTATGCTGGCGACGTAAGAACATTTGGGATTAGTGATGAAGACCTAAAAATGAAAGAGATTGCAGAGCAAAAAGCCACCGAACGACTTTTGAAAGAATTACCACCCTACACTGCCCAACTATTAAAGCGATATGAGGAACAAATTGAGCCCGAAGCAAGATTCGTCAGATTTATTGACAAATTAATACCAGCGATTATAAATATCATGGCAGGTGACGCAAACACGTTCATGGAAGACTACGGCCTGACAAATGTTGATGAACTAAATGCCGGCCGAGACGAACGCACCGCAAAACTTCAAAAAATGTTCCCAGAATTTCAATTCATTCATTTAGTTCGTGAATTAGTCTCTAAAACATCAGTTGAACATGTCTTTAAAGATAATTTGTAAAAAACTTGATGCCTATAATACACATCATTATTATGTAATGATATAATTCAACTATGATACATATTAAATATAATCTTAAATCATCAAAACTACACGGAATCGGGCTATTCAGCAATCAAGACATTAAAAAAGATGGAATTATTTACACTGCTAGCCCATTGCTTGATCTGGATATTACTGAAGAGCAATTTCAAACATTAAACGATAGTGAAAAATCTGAAATAATCTATTGGGGATTCTTTGACGAACCAAGCAAAAAATGGCATGTAGATTTTGATGTTTCAAAATTTATCAATCATTCGAATAATCCAACCGTTACACAAGATGATTCACATGATGAAGCTTATTTAATAGCTATAAATGACATCAAAAAAGGTGAAGAACTTACCCAGAACTATTTAGAATTTGAATCAGATGATGATTTAAGGCGTAGAGGTATTAACAAATAATTTTTTTACGTTAATATAATAACAGTTACAATAACTTAGGTGTTATAATCAAGATATGAGTAAAACTATTACAAATGAAAAATTAGTAAAATTTAATTTAATAATGGGATTTTTCCATTTAATTCAGGCATTTTTAATGCTATTTTTAGCGACAAGTGTAATTCAAAAAATAGGTGAATTTGCACCAACAATAGTACAAAGATATCAAGAATTTGATTTTACAACTAAACACTTAGTTTCAACTTCAAAACCACTTTTTGATCTTCCGTTTGGGTTTCTAGTTGCCTCATTCTTATTTGTATCTGCTACGGCCCACTTTATTATTGTTTGGAATAATAAGAAATATGCAAAGGACCTAGAAAAAGGTATAAACAGATTCCGATGGTTTGAATATGCTATTAGCTCATCAATAATGATAGTATTAATCGCTACCTTATTCGGAGTTTATGACATAGCCACTTTAATTCTGATATTTGCAGCGAATGCATCAATGAATTTGTTTGGTCTTGTCATGGAAGAATTGAATTCCGGCGTGGACAAGAAAAATGTTAACTGGGGTCCATTTGTATGGGGTTCTGTCGCAGGTCTTGCGCCTTGGATTGTCATCTTTACCTATATGTTTGGTACTGGCAATTTTGATATGGTACCTTGGTTTGTCTGGGCAATTATTGGTTCATACTTTGTCGCTTTTAATGCCTTCCCAATAAATATGATCTTGCAATACAAAGGTATTGGAAAATGGAAAAACTATATATACGGCGAAAGAGTCTACATTATTTTGAGCCTTGTTGCCAAATCAATTCTAGCTTGGTTGGTTCTATTTGGCGCAATGCAGCCCTAAAATTAGGATAGGAAATAAATACGGGGCTATCAATCGAATTTTATTTTTGAGAATTTTTTAAAACAACTTACGAGCCTTTGACAATTTCATCGGCAATAGCCTTTGTTTCTATTAATTGTTTTACTTGTTCAAGTGAAATATTAATTACACTACCTGGTTCAACTTGACCTGATAGCATTAGTTTTGCAACAGTATTTTCAACTGCCCGTTGGACAACGCGGCGCATCGGCCTAGCACCTAATCTTGGGTCATAACCAGCTTCAACTAGATATTCTTTGGCATCATCGGCTACACTAACACTAACTTTTTGTAGTGATAGTGTTTTATTGACGCTACCTACCATTAAATCTACGACTTTTAATAATTCTGGCTTGTTTAAAGGTCTAAACATAACGATTTCATCAAATCGATTCAAAAACTCTGGCCTAAACTGACCACTACTAATTAGCTCATCAGTAAATTTATCTTCGAACTGTTCGATGTCATATCCCCTATCAATATATTCACGAATTCTGTCGGCACCAGCATTACTAGTAGCAACAATAATAGCATCCCTAAAACTAACTTCTCGATTTTTAATATCCCGCAAGATTCCTTCATCCAACATTTGAAGAAGTGTCGACATAACATTACCATGAGCTTTTTCGATTTCATCCAATAGAATTACACTGAAAGGCTGTTTCATCACTCTAGCAGTCAAACTATTAGAATTATCGACTCCGTCTGCTATTAAACGTTTCACGTCGTCATTATTTACATATTCATTCATATCTAAACGAATAATCTTGTCCTCACCATTAAAATATATATCGGCAAGTGATTTTGCTAATTCAGTTTTTCCGACGCCTGTAGGACCTAAGAACAAGAATGTACCAATAGGTCGATTCAGGTTACGAACACCCGCACGAGCTCGCCTAAGGGCGTCACTGATAACATTAACCGCTCTGACTTGGTTAATCATCCTTTTGTGAATCAATTCCTCAAGATTAAGAAGTTTTTCTCGTTCGCCATCATCAGTTGCGACACCCACTTTTATATCTAATGTTTTTTCTATAGCTTGTCGAACAGATTCAGCTGAAACTAACCCATTTTCAGCATAATTAGCAGCGGATTCTAGTAGTTTTATTGCTTTACCAGGCATTGCACGGTCGTGAATGTATCTATCACCCAAACGATAGGCTTCAGCAAAAGATTGATACATAAAAGTAACATCATTTTTAAACTCAATCATGATTGACTGATCCTGCATGATTTCGATCGTCTCAGAACGATCAGATGGAGAAATAACTATTCTATTTAGCGAATTAACCAATTCTGGGTTTTGTTTTGCGATTTGCAAGTATCTTTGTTCATCAACAGTTAAAATTATTCGTAAGTTCCCTGCTTCGAGTATCGGAAGAAGAACGTTTGTGATATCAATTGAACCAATACCATCTTCGAAAAATAACTGCGCATTATCAAGACAAATTATTATATTTTTTGCACTATACGCTTCATTTAAAATTCTTGGTATCAAATGCTCTAGACCGCCACGATCTGGCGCTGCAGCAATAAGCGACGAAGCATCTAAACTGAAAACCTGACGAAATTTCAATGATTTTGGAACGTTCGAAGTACCATCCATCAATCTAGCTGCAAAAGCATTGACAACTTCTGTCTTTCCAACACCTGACTGTCCAACTAATACTACGTTTTGACGCCCATTTTTAGAAAATATTCCGATAAGTTGCTCAAGAGACTCTTCGTGGGACACTAACTCAATTGACGAGGCACCAACCTGTAAGCTAATATTTTGTCCAAAACGGTTTAATAGTGGCGTCCAACCAAATGACCAATCACGTGCAATACCACCGGTTTTTTTCGGAATTCGATGATATTCTATTATGCCACGCAAGTGGTTATACCAATCAATACCATGCATTAAATCTTCTATTTCTAACTGTAAATGGCTAAGTAATGTTTGATGATTCGGAGCCGACCTAATAATCGCAACTATTAATATTACAGCAGATATATTTTTACTCTTTGTTTGCTCACGTAAATTCCAGGCATCAATCCAGATTGCTTGCATATCTGCGCTACTATCAGATGCAAGTTCGCTTAAAAAACTAGCGCCAATACCAAAACGTGCAGCAAAAAAATACCCACCAGGAAGACTACTTATTACTTTAGTTAACTCGCGAGGTGTTGGTTGTTTTGATAATTTACCTAATATTTCACCGGACAACAAATCGTCAATTGATTTAATTTTTTTTGCATTTACTAAATGATGAAGTTCGCCTTTATACCATTCAACAATCATAGCTGGAATAATTGAAAAACCAATAAATACCCATCCCAATGAAAATCTAATATAAAGCAATGCTATGCCTAAAATAATTAGAATAAATATTGTAACAGATAATAGAATCAACCAATTCTGATTGAACAGCACAGCAATACGAGCTTTCTGGCTTCGTTCGCTTTGATAATTAAATTTTAAATCTTCCATTGAGGTACCCAACCAATAACCATTATTATTAGCCCAATAGCGGGTAGAAATGGAATCACCAACCAAATAAACAAAAATAATACTCCGAATACTGCCTGAGCGAACATAGCAACCAATCCAAAAATAATCATAAATGTACGAACAAATGAACCTACTAAACGCGATACAGTTCTGTCAAAAAAAGCGTGCATTTGATCACCTATCGGACCACTTACATTTCCAGCCGAAATTTGTTTATATGGTGCAAATAGAGTCTTAAAAAGTAGGCCTAGGGAAAAGAAATCAATTGAGATAGCAAATCTTTCTTTTATATTTTTTACACCACTAATAAAACCAACTCCGTACCACCAAGATAAGATACCCACTAAAAACATATCACTATTATAACTGCTTACGTTATAATAGACCATATGTCAAAGCCTCTAGTCACAATATTAGGTAAAACCGTTAAAAGTTTCGCTCGTCTTCGAGGGGGTGGTTCAGCTCTACCGGGACTAGTTGTCGAAAGAATTGATCCGAATTTTATCAAAGATATATTATCATCTTTACCACTTGGTGTGACTGTTATCAGTGGTACAAATGGCAAAACTACAACCACAAAAATGGTAGTGGAATTACTAGAGAGCCAAGGATTAAAAGTATTTACGAATCGAACCGGTAGTAATTTTTCCAGAGGAGTTGCAGCAGCATTACTGAGCGATATCAATATAAAAGGAAAATTAGACGCTGATATTGCCGTACTCGAGCTAGACGAAGCACATGCAGTACATTTTGTTGACAAAATTCCACCAAAATTTAGTCTATTACTTAACGTGATGCGTGACCAACTAGATAGATTCGGCGAAATCGATCACACTGCCAATCTTCTTCGTCATGTCGCCAATGCCACGTCAGAAAAAGTAGTATTAAACAGAGATGATATAAGAATAGCAAATATTGCGAAGTCCTTGGATGATAAAAAAGTTAAGTTCTTCGGCATAGATGAAAAACTATTAAAATACTTCCCAAGCGATGATAACCTTCACGGTAGTAAATATAAAAATAAAATAACCGAAAAAGCTGATGTTGTATTATCTAAATTTCACGACGATTACGCTACGTTTACCATTGACGGCAAAGATATCACGACTAAATTAAAATTAAATGGCATTTATAACGTCTTTAATGCCGCCGCTGCGATTGCTTTGGTACGGTCTATAATCGGCAAGGAAATCAATCAGAAAAAACTTATTGAGGCACTATCAAAAGTAACTCCAGCCTTTGGCCGTGGTGAGATGTTAACCATTGACGGTGAACCGCTTGAATTAGTACTTGTAAAAAATCCATCAGGTTTTCAACTGGGATTAAAATCATTCAACCCTTCAGGATATGCAACAATGATTGCGATAAATGATAATTATGCCGATGGTAGAGATATGTCTTGGTTGTGGGATGTAAATTTTTCTAGTCTAGCTAACGCCGGCGTAGACCTAGTTTCAGGTATTAGGGCGTACGATATGGCGTTAAGACTTGACTATGACGAGGTAACAATAAAAAATGTTGAGGTAGATTTAAAAATAGCTTTAAAAAATTTTATTTCCATCAATAAAAATCAACCAAAACGAATTTACTGCACATATACTGCAATGACAAGTATAAGAAAAAATCTTTCTAAAATAACAAAGGTTGAGGTAGTAAAATGAGCAATAAAACTATCACAATCCTTAATCTATACTCAAACGACATGAATATCTATGGCGACAGAGGTAATGTTCTATGTATAATAAAAAGGTTAGAACGTTACGGCTACTCTACAGAGTTAATCGAATATAATCATGGTGACAATTTTCCAGATAATATAGACATCGTTATCGGTGGTGGCGGTCAAGATAGTGGTCAAAGTAAAATACAACAAGACCTATTAAAAATCGGACCAAAACTACAAAAACTGGCGGATGACAACGTTCCTATGTTGATGATTTGTGGTTTGTATCAGTTATTTGGAAGGTTTTTTAAAACTTCCGAAGGTGAAATAATAAAAGGCATCGGAATTTTAGATATTGAAACTTTTGGTAAATCAGAACGTTTAATCGGAAATATCATTACATATAGTGAACAATTTGGAGATATTATTGGCTACGAGAACCACAGCGGACAAACATTCTTAGGCCACGAAGTTAATTCACTTGGTCGTGTAAGATTAGGTGCCGGCAATAACACTTTAGATGTCAGTGAAGGTGCAAAGTATAAGAATGTCATTGGTAGTTACCTACATGGTTCATTATTACCAAAAAACCCTGCAATAGCTGATTTTCTTATCGAACAAGCTGTAATTAGAAAATTTGGCAAATTTACGAAAAACAAAATCAGTGACAAATACACAGATCAGGCAAGAAAAATTACGCTAAAAAGACCTAGGTGAAAAACTATCTTTGGCTAAACTGATCTACCTTCAATATACCGGGTGTCTGTTTGATGAACAATAATAAATTTGAGGGCATTTTTAACTCTGGGTCACTATAATGTACGTAGTAAATAGTATCTAAATCTTTTAATTGCGACTCGACATTATCTATTCTTAGGCTGCTATTAGATAGTGCTGCATAGCCACCACCAAGTTTTGTAACTTCACTGTAAAAATAAATTTTACAATTTGGTAGGTAATAACTAAGCTCTATCGCCACATAAGGACCCGCTGCTAATACCTTATTATTATTATCACAGTTATTAATTAATAATACTGATTGATTAATATCTGGCTTTTGTAGACGTTGAAAATTATAATTACCAACTTGGCTAAGTTGAATAACTCCTGCCACCAAAACAACAATTAGTAGCGATAGAGAAACTCTAACTGATTTTTTCGCTTTTTCCGACACCAAAGATACTGAAACCCCTATGAACATGCTTAGGCCTATTAAAATATGAGCTAGGTACCTTTCAACATACATTGGTCGAAATAACCCAACTAATGTGAGAATTGCGACCGGTACTACTACATACATGGCTAACAATACTAAATAAGGTTTTTGTTTACTACTAACTAGCTTGAATGCACGAACTGATAAATAACCTAATAGAATAATTACAGAAAATATGATTAATGACTGGAATGGATCTAGCTGCCAAACTGGACGATACAAAAAACTGAATGAAATAATTCCAAATAAATTGTCCAAGGTCATCGATTGTGATATAGGCGCTAATGCCCCGTTGCTTATTTGTTTGATGAAAGTTGGTAGCCAAGGTAAAAACAACACTACACTCAATAAATATGCCTTTACCCAATTTGATTTTAATAGAGTTTCCTTGTTAGAATAACTACGCCAAATTAACCATATTAAATGAGTAAACCATAATAAAACCGTGTAATAAAGTGTGTAAACACCTAAAACCACAAATACCGCATACAGAATGTACAACCAAACTTGCCTTATTTTTTTTGCTTCCAATGCATTTATCAATATATAAGTAGCGGCAATACCAATAAATGATGCGACTGAATACATCCTAATCTCAAATCCATATCTTAGTAAAAATGGCGCAAATACGACAAATGGTAATGTTATCAATGCAGCTCTTACACCAAATAATTTCTTAATCAATAAACCTGAGAAAATAACAGCTCCACCCATAGCAAGTACGCTCAAACTCCTAAGAGCGAATTCTCCCCATCCAAACATATTCCCCCACAAGCTCAATAACAAGTAATAAAGTGGTGGATGAGTATCTAATGACGTAAGACGAAGTATTTCCGAAACTGGCTGTTTTGCCAACATAATCGAATAAGCCTCATCAAACCACACACTTTGTGCTAAACCAATAGTTAAACTTATAGCCATTGCAATAATCGCACTTAAAATCAATATTAAAATATAGTTATCTTTCATCCAACGAAAGACTTTTGACTCATGTTTGGCAAATAGTTTGAATGTCATATATTGATAGTACAGCCTGGAACATGAAAAAGCTACTAGCGCTACAGTGTTAATTACGTTATAATTTATCGAGTAAACACCATCGGGGTGTGGCGCAGTTGATAGCGCGCCCGGTTTGGGACCGGGAGGTCGAAGGTTTAAGTCCTTTCACCCCGACCATATTAAAACCTAGACTTTATTGTCTAGGTTTTAATAATCTATTGATACGATTGCTATTTTTACAATAATATTGTAAAATATTGTTAATGAGTGAAATCGAAAACAATATACTAGACAAAGTGTCCAGCCCTAAAGCTAATGCCACTATTAATGCTAGTAGCCCAAATGGCCACGTAAAAGTAGAGGTTTGGTATAAAGACGACATAAAATTAAAAACTACCGCATCGGTAGAATCAGAAACTCTACTTAGTTTAGGTGATGTTATCTCTATCTCATCGACTGAACTTGAAAATAATGACGAAGGTATTACAGATTATATTTCAACAGCAAGAAAAATTGGCTTTATAATATTACATAGAAATATTGTTCGACAGCATATGGATACTATGGGTGAAAAAATAGAAAAATTACGTCAAAAAAGTAATAAATAGCATATACAATTATTTGCTAATTTGTTAATAATGTGTTAGACTATTTGTATATGAGAGATCAATCACCAGAAGAAAGCCTGCCAAAAGTTATTGAAATGTATCATCCCGGTGACGTATTACAATTAGATAGCATCTTGGAACTAGCATCTATCGAGGATGTAATCGCAAACAACATCAATCCAGATATGACTAAAAGACAAATCAATGATTGGACCGATCGAACAAACCTAAAAGATCTTATTCGCCCATCAAGATTCAATGGTAGAATTTCCAACATTTGCCTAGAATTCATGCAGAATCCATACGAAAGACTGTTTGACGCAAACGAACGTGGACTAAAATTTTCAAAAGATCTTGGTATCCCAAGAAGACGAACAAGTTTTTTCACAAATGAAACAGTCGAACAAACATCAGGATTTATTTTAACTGCTGATGCATCTAGTAGTGGCAGAGGTGTAATTGGGCAAATTCAAACAGAGGTTTGGTATGTTCCTTCACCTCAACAGGAATCAGACGGAGAAATTAAGAAAAAAACGTATTCAAACTCAGGTGGTTCTATACATCGGTATATGGCTCGACCAGAGGAAGAACAAAACATTTTCGATAATCTTTACAAAACCTCTAGAAAAATTGGTCTTGAAGTTCTAAGAAAAGGCACAATCAATCCCGACATATCAGAAGGTATTACAAAAAGAGCCATAAAACGAAATATAATTTAGTTTTTTAAAACTTTGGATCACTTTCAATTTTAACTTTCCCACGATAAATTCTAGTTGCATATTCTGGTGATATTGGATTTATTACTATTCCTGTACCCAACTCTAAGCCTGCCCAAATATTTGGTCTAGGTGCAATTTTTATATGCATATGATAATCTTCGCGGTTTACAGCATTTTCAACAAAGTAATTATAAGAAATCCCAAATTCGTCTAACTTTCCTAAAACAACCTTCATCGCAATTGCAATTGATTCTTTTTCACTTCTCGTTAAATCAGACATAAACCTAACATGTCGTTTTGGTATCATCCAAACCCCATAAGGACAGTCACTAGCGTATGGTGATAAAACAAATAAATTCTCATCTTCCCAAATAACTCTTGGTTTGTCGGTTTCTTTTATGATGATATCGCAATATGGACACGTAGCATTTTCTAGCCGATACTTATTAAAAGCTCTGGCCTCGTTTTCTACTTTTGGGGGAAGGAATGGTAAAGCGATTATTTGTGAATGAGAATGAGAAATCGAAGCCCCTGCCTTTCCGCCTTCGTTCTTGAATATAATCACATGTTTTATCCCATCCATATTACGAAGAGCCGTAAATCGATCTATATATGCATTAAAGATTCGCACTATATGATCTACTGAAAAATCATTTATATCTAGGCCATGTCTACGTGTCTCTATCACAACTTCAGTTTGTCCATATGCATTTGCATTATCAACATTTAAGGCTGCAAATTTATTAACAACTGATAATATCTCCCAATCACCGTTATAGCCATTATCTTGATAAGTAATTATCTCGTTTTTAAAATTATCTGGGCAAAAATGGCAAGTATCTGCTGATTCGTCAATCGTTCCAACTCTGTGCGGACGCTTTGCTCTATTGGGAGCAATAATCACATATTCGTCTTTGAAGTAATCTTTTCGAATTTCTGGCTTACTCATTAATCCTCAGCTTTTTTGTCCTACTCTTTATGCTTTGTTCGCGTTTAGCTAGATACTTAGTACCAATAACGCTGATTGATGATATTGCAACAGTCACACCTATTAGAATAAACACTACCGTAAATAATCTACTGCCGTCAGTAGTAGGGTGAACATCACCATAGCCAACAGTAGCAAGCGTTGCGACAACAAAATACAAAGACTTTATCCATGACCAACCCTCCATATAATGATACACAACAGTCCCAATAATAATCAGCGAATTCAATGCCGTAAAAGCTGCGATAAACTCTGGTTGGAATTTTCTTTTTTTCATATTATTAATCCTAACTTTGTAAAATCTCATTCACAGTTAATTTATTAAGCATAACTAAATTATAACAAAAATATCAAAAAACATTTACCTATATTGTTTAATGCAATCTTGCTACGCCGATAATAACCAAAATATCTAATAATATCCAAATAATTTCAACAATCAACATCGGTTTGTCATTATGTTTTATGCCATATATCAACCAAATTATTGATGCCAACAAGTAAGCCAGCCAAGAGATAATCGATACCCCCCTCTGTCCTTCGACCCAGATCGAATAGACTTGAGGTAATGTTAATAGCGGACCAATAATCACTGCTAAATAAACTAAACTATCAATTTTTGATTTTTGTTTAGATTTGGTTTTTTTCTTAATATGTCTGTGCGATCTATATGAAACCATTAAATAGATTATAGCAAATCATAAGTTGTATGTTAATTATTTAGACTATACAGAAAGATCTCTGCGTTGAAACCATAACAATGCTAGGATTGATATTATCAAAGCGGAACCACCTAAAACCAATAACGAATACTCAGGATAAATATTTTTTGAAAGAAGATCTGAGCCGTTAAAATAATTAAAAAAACTTATATATTTCAAATTCTTAACATTTTCATTTAAAGATGTGACGATTTGAATTACGTACATAAAAATTAAAATACCGCCCGAAAACATAGTTGCTCTACCTTTTTCTGAGAATATAACTGAAAATAAGGTAGCTAGAGAATAAACTACCCAAATAAAGAAAAAGGATCCAATTGCTGTAGTCAAATAGTTTACGAAAACATAGTCTAATCCATGAATCATAGCTAGAGGCACTACTCCAAAAATGCTGACTATGCAAAATCCAAATAACAATAATAACCCAGCTGCATACCTTTCTATGAATATTCTAAATCTATTCGCTGGTAAGGAAGATAAAGTTTCTATCGTCCCCTTGTCTATTTCATTAACTGAAATGTAATTAGCAATTGTTATTGCAAAAATTATAGCTAATATAGGCCACAAGAAACTCATATATTCAGTCGAAAGAAAAGACTCCATGTTACCGAATGATAAAGCACTGTGATCTATGCCCATAGCTTTAAACATTTCAGGAGGTAAATTCTTTAATAATGAATCCAACTGCCCAGACTGCTTACTTATAGTAGGAAAAAGAGCAACATACATTTCTAGAAAACATAAAGCAGAAATACAATAAATAGCAAATGATTTCCATTTATCACGCAACATTCTGGTAGCAAAAACGAACATCATTCACTCCTTTCGTAAAATTTCATAAAAACGTCCTCTAATGAAGCATGGGTAATTTCTAGGTCAATTATCTTATGAGTAGCCAGAGTGCGTAAAACTGGATTTAAATCACCACCAACTGTTATTATCAATCCGTCAGCCACTTCATCTACTTTTTCAACACCATCTTTCATAAATTCAGATGGCTTAAATTTATCACCAAATCTAACTTCAATTTTATGAAGTTTTTTCTCCCCAAGAGTTTTGATATTTTCTACTGCAACTAACTTTCCTTCTTTTATAATCGCAACCCGGTCACATAGTCTTTCAACTTCTGGCAAATTATGAGAAGAGATGAAAATGGTTGTTCCTTTGTCGCGCATTTCCATTAATACTTTGTATATTTCATTTTGTAAAAGAGGATCCAGCCCAACAGTTGGTTCGTCCATAACTAATAGTTTTGGCTCATGCATTAACGAAAGGATTAGCCCAAGTTTTTGTTTGTTTCCAGAAGAAAGATGCCTGAATTTAGCATTAGGGTTAAAATCAAAACGTTCAATAAGATTATTTATATTAGCAGATTTACCACGAACACCTTCAAAAAACCTTATATGATCCCAACCAGACCATGTATCATATAATTTTACATTACCCGGTAAGTAACCTATGTCTTGTTTTGCCTTAACAGAATCTGTTGTCATATTATAGCCAAAAATTGAGATGCTACCTTCAGTTGGCTTATTAAAACCCATCAAACAACGGATGGTGGTGCTCTTGCCTGCACCATTCGGACCCAAAAAGCCTAAAATTTCACCTTTTTTTACATCCAAATTTATACCATCAACAGCATGTAATTTACCAAATACTTTTTTAAAATCTTTAATAATAATTACGTTCGTCATAGTAGCATTATAGATTAAATGGTGAATGCAGTACACATAAATAATTTTAACAAATCATTAATGTTTAAATGTTATTTTATACATCTTTAATATAGGTATAATTAATAGAGCAGAAAAAGCACCGATCGAAATACCTATGACTGATTCTTGGATATTTAATGGATCAAACCTAAACATTTCTCGTAGGTAAGGAACGTTAAAAATAAGAATTAAGGATAATATTGTTAGAGAAAATATCAATAACATTGCTTTATTTTCTCTATGAAAAATATTGGCTAATGCTTGTCTTCCCGAAATAGTTATTACTAGGAAAATATTTGAAATTAGCAATATCAAAAATGTCATTCCTCTAGCCTTATCCTGAGCCCAACCATAATCGAGCAATATTTTATAAGAAACCACTACCACGGATGCTATAAATATTCCTTGCAGTATACTTTTCATAACCATATGTCTACTAAAAATAGGCTGATTTAATCTTCGCGGAGGACGTTGCATTATATTCCAGCTTTCCTTTTCATTTTCGAAAATAATAGTACAACTTGGATCAATAATTAATTCTAAAAATACAATATGAATCGGGACTAGTGCTAATGGCCAACCAAATAGCACAGGCAAAAGTGAAAGGGCTGCAATTGGTATATGCACTGAAAAAATATAAGACATAGCTTTCTGAAGATTGGTGTATATTCTTCGACCAAGTCTAATACCCTTTACGATTGAAGTGAAGTTATCGTCCAAAAGTACTATAGTAGCTGCCTCTCTAGCAACATCTGTACCCCTTTTGCCCATAGCAATACCTATGTTGGCTGACTTTAGGGCTGGTGCATCATTTACTCCGTCACCAGTCATAGCAACAACCTCGCCGTTGTCTTTAAATGCGTTTACGATGACTAACTTGTGGTTTGGCGTGACCCGACTAAAAACAGAGATTGTTTTTATTATTTCACGACGCTTTTTTTCAGGTAGGTTTTCAAACTCGGCACCAGTTATAACTTTTCCATAATCTAAACCTACCTCTTTTGCAATATGCAGTGCAGTCTCAGGGTAATCGCCAGTTATCATTACAACCCTAATCCCTGCTTCTCTACACATTTTTACAGCCGAAGCAGCTTCTTTTCTGACTGGGTCTGTTAGTCCAACAAGGCCAAGAAACTCAAAGCTATAATCATGCCTATTTTTTGGTAGATTAGAATCAACTTCGCCTTTTGCAACACCTATGACTCGAAGCCCTTTTGCTGCGAATTCTTTAACTACTGATTCTAATTTTTGTTGTTCAGTTTTACTGATGTGACATAGGTCAAAAACTGTTTCTGGAGCTCCTTTTAGTGCAACTTTTTTTATGTCACCATCACTACCCCAAATATTTACAACTGATAACGAATCATCTTCAACAGGATATTCTTTAATTATTTCATTTCGTCCATAAATATCGTTCACGTTACCAAATAGATGTTCCCCTGTAATAATGAAGGCCTCTTCCATTGGATCGAATGGCTTTTTTTGAGACGCTAACACGCCAAACTTTATTACTTCGTCTGCCTTCGAAAAATCATCCTGATAAATATTTCCCTTCGAATCAGTAAGACTCATTATTGTCATCTTATTTTCAGTTAACGTGCCTGTTTTATCAACGCAGAGTACACTAGCGCTGCCCAATGTTTCAATTGTATGTGCTCGACGTGTCAAAACGTTATTCTTTGCAAGTCTCCAAGCCCCCATAGTGAGAAATATAGTCAATACAATCGGGAATTCCTCGGGTAAAATAGATATGGCTAGAGTCAAACCAGCAAGCAAGCCTTGTATCAAACTACCTCTTTCCAGCCAGTAAAAAATCACCAAAATCGCTGAAAACCCTATAGCTAGAGTGGCTACAATTTTAATGACTTTATTAACTTCTTTTTGTAGTAACGTTTTTTCTGTAGCAATTGATTTAAGTGATACACCAATTTTTCCGATTTCAGTTTCAGCACCAATACTTGTAGCTTCGGCAATGGCATGGCCCTTGATAACCAATGTCCCTGAAAATACAGAATTCACCCTAAAGTCTTTTATCTCTCGGGTGTGTTTTTCAACAGCTTCTGATTCACCCGTTAGCAGTGACTCATCAACTTTTAAATTATTAGCCGTTATTAGCTTGGCATCAACTGGTACTCTACTGCCTTCTGAAAGAATAATAATATCACCAACAACCACTTCACGTCCTGGAATTGTTATTCTTTTTCCGTCTCTGATAACATCAGAGATAGGGCTAGATAAATTCCTCAATGCCTCTAATGATTTTTCAGTTTTCGATTCTTGGTATAATTCAATACCAATAATTACAAAGATTGATAATAATAACAAAAATGCTTCTTGGGGATCACCTAGAAAAAAATATATCGTAACTGTCGCAATAAGTAAAAATATCATAGGTTCAGTAACTAAACCTATGATAATCTTGAAAATGTTTCTTTTGTCACGATTAGGTAGCTCGTTAAAACCGTACTTCTTTTGTCTTATCGAAGCTTCCCTACTTGAAAGTCCGTCAATTTGGTTTAAGTCCATTCTCATATTTTAACATGTAGAATGTAATCTAATTAATATTTAAATTTGAAACTTATTTAGCAAATTCAATTGCACGAGTTTCACGAATGACATTTACTTTGATAGTACCTGGATACTGCATAGTACTTTCAATTTTAACTGCGATATCACGAGCAAGTTTAATAGCGCTAAGGTCATCAATATCTTTTGGACTAACAATTACCCTTACCTCACGTCCTGCACTAATAGCATAGGCCTTGTCTATCCCCTTAAAACCTAGCGCAATGTTTTCCAAATCACGCATTCTTTCAACAAAATTTTCAGCACTAATATTTCTTGCACCAGGACGGGCTGTCGATAAAGCATCACAAACACGCACAACTAGCGCTTCTGGTGATGTTGCTTCAATATCGTCATGATGTGCTTCAATCGCGTGACAAATGTCTTCTGACATTCCATACTTACGAGCAAGTTCAGCTGCAATATGGTGATGTTTACCTTCCATCTTATGAGTCACTGCTTTACCTGTGTCATGAAGCAAAGTTGCAATTTTAGTTACACGAACATCAGCACCAATTTCCTCTGCGATGAGACCTGATAAATGAGCCATCTCGACACTATGCATTAAAACATTTTGACCATAACTTGTACGAAACTTTAGTTCACCAAGTAGTCGTAGCATCTCTTTTGGAATGCCAACTACTCCGACTTCACGAGCAGCGTCTTCACCAGCACGATTAACTTCTTTGTTAATTTCAAGTTCTGCCTTGGCTACAACTTCTTCAATACGACCTGGATGTATACGACCATCTTTCATCAAATACTCTAAACTCATACGAGCAATCTGCCTTCGAACAGGATCAAAAGAACTAAGGATAATCATTCCTGGAGTATCATCAACTAATATATCAACACCGGTGGCTCGTTGTAGAGCTTGAATATTACGACCTTCTTTGCCGATAATTCGGCCCTTCATTTCTTCATCAACAAGCTTGACGGCTGTAACGGTACGTTCGGCAGTTACCTCTGAAGACATCCGTTCCATAGCTGTAACAAGAATCGTAGCAGCTACCTCTTCGGCCTCTTCTTTGGCATCATTTTGTAGCTTATTAACCAAACCAATCATATCTTGTTTGATATCTCTTTCAGTCATTTGCATTAATTTATCGGCTGCATCTGATTTTGAAAGCTTAGCTATCTTTTCTAGTTTCTCTTGCTGCTTTAGGCGAATTTCACGAATCTCATCTTTTAAATCCTCTACCCCTCGCTCTTCGTTACGTAGTTTGTCAGTACGTTTATCAAGATCGTCAATCTTTCTATCGAGTGTTGTTTCACGCTCTACGAGCCTATCTTCGGTTTTTTTCCAATCCTTGCGACGATCAGCCTCTAATTGAATTACCTCGTCTTTGGCCTTTAATATAATATCTCCTGCTTTTGCTTTTGCGGAAGATAGTTCTTTGTCGGCCTTAGTTTTACTATTCACCTGACGGCGTTTTTCGTAAACGACCGTGCCGGTAACTCCAGCAAATGCCCCAATAATTGCGGCAATAATACCCTCTATCATGATTGTTCCTTTCCTCGCCTAGACCACTGAAATCTATTACTAGTATAAGAAATGCTTGTATGTAAAAATCAATCAGCCTATAGCGTCGGTTTCAAAAATTATTCAGAGTCCCAAAATGGACTATATATATATTAGCCTTTTTTATGTATTATGCGCAAGTCATTTTATCGGACTTGTAATATTTGCTTGACTACCATAAAAAGGTAAGACTATTTTCTCATCTTTTCCAGCTTGCAGCTTTCCGATTGCCTCATCTTGCCAATTATCACCACGACAACCCACAATTGGAATTTTTTGAGCATCAGCAATGGTGTTCATAACCGTTAATCCAATTCGAATACCAGTAAAACTACCAGGACCCTCGAATACTCCCATGTGCGAAATGTCTGACCATTTTTTATCTTGTTTTTTTAAAAGTGAATCTAGGTGACTCAGTAAATCACTAGCTAGTGTTCTATTAGATTGCCATTCATCGTTAAAACGGTTTTCACCATCGATAAAAGAAATTTTACAAGTTGGAGTACTAGTATCAAGTAATAATATCATCGTCTTATTTTTTCCATTAGTTCTTGGCTCTTATCACCGTTTGAATTAATATCTAACTGTCTTGAAACTTCAGTTAACACATTTATCTTTATTGACAAGCGATCATTTGGTAATATTCCGCCAACAACCTCGGCCCACTCAACAATCATTACGATTTTTGGATCGTAAATTGTTTCACGTAGTCCATCTGCCATAATACCAGCAGTCTCAAGGCGATAAAAGTCATAATGCGAAAGCAAAATACTATCACGTCCATTATAGACACGATTTATCGTGAAACTAGGACTCTGAATATTATCTGAAACACCTAATCCGATACCTAAGCCTTTTACAAAAGTCGTTTTTCCCGAGCCAACATCTCCAATTAATTCAATAATTTCGCCGCCAAGTAGCAAAGAACCGACTGTTATGCCGAATAATTTCATTTCATTCTCGTTTTTTACCTCTATAATCATTAATCTTTATTATAACACCTAGCGTTTTTTTGTTTCGTCAATTACAATAGAACACAAGCAGTATGCGTATTTCAGATGTAACAATGGAAAAATTGCTCATGCGCAGTGGTGTGGCTACTGAAGAGCAGATTAATGCCTTGAAAGATGAGGTAGTTAGTTCAAATAGCAATCTGCAAGATTTGGCACTCCAAAACGACATTATTGACGATAAAACACTAGCAAAAGCATTTTCAGATTACACACAAATTCCATTTATAGAGTTAGTTTCACACGAAGTATCATTGGATGTTTTAAGTAAAATACCAGAAAGAATTGCTCGTCAATATAATGCAGTGCTTTTCAAGGTGGACGAAGACGGTACTAACCACCTAGCGATGGATGATCCTGATGACGTTCAGGCCGTAAACTTTATAGAAAAACAAATTGGTGAAAATACAAAATTATACATAGCTCCCCATGAAAATATTCTATCAATACTTGAATTGTACCGTGGAGACGTTAATCAAGAACTACAAGAAGTTATTGACATTCAACGAGCAGACAATACCGAAAATGAAGTAGTTTCCGTTGAAGAAATCGCAGAAGACTCACCAATAGCACAAACAATAAACCTATTATTAGAATCAGCCATCCGCTCTCATGCCAGTGATATACATGTAGAACCTCGTGAAGGTTTTGTCCAAATACGATATAGGATTGATGGAATTCTTAAGGAAGTCAATCGTCTACCAAGAAATGTCTTGATGGCTTTAGTTAGCCGTATAAAAATACTTAGCAATCTAAAGATTGACGAACGTCGCGTACCCCAAGATGGACGTTTCAAGATAAAAGTTGGAGGAAAACAATATGCACTTCGTGTCAGCTCACTGCCTGTCGCTGATGGTGAAAAGATTGTCATGCGTATTTTGGATGAATCAAATCAAGCTGTTCCATTAGAATCATTGGGATATTGGGGACAGCCCTTAGCAACAATAAATGCTGCTCTAACAGAGGCAAATGGTATGATATTAATTACAGGGCCTACAGGTAGTGGAAAATCGACTAGCTTATTTAGCATCCTAACTATCCTAAACACCGCTTCTGTGAATATATCAACTGTTGAAGACCCAGTTGAATATAAAATTCCCGGCGTAAACCAGACACAGACCAACTCCAAAGCCGGTATGACTTTTGCCAACGGTCTCAGAGCACTACTACGTCAAGATCCTAATATTATTATGATCGGTGAAATTCGCGATAGTGAAACTGCTGATCTCGGAGTCCAAGCCGCCCTAACAGGTCACCTAGTATTTACGACTCTGCATACCAATGACGCTGCTACTTGCCTTCCGAGGCTTCTAGATATGGGTATCGAGCCATTTCTTATCGCCAGTACAGTAAGGGTGGTAGTTGGGCAACGATTAGTAAGAAAACTCAATGCTGAAACAAGACAAAGCTATGAGCCATCCAAAGAGGAAGTGCAGATGATTGTTGATATGTTCAAACTAAAAGACGAACAAGATTTTAGTTTCATACATGAACTCGAAAAAAAAGCTGCTGCCGAGGGTATTGGTGGCGATGCTCCACTGTGCACGGACGAAAACGGCATAAAAACATTATGGCGTAATGACCCTACTGATAACAGTGACGGCTCTCTAAACGGATATCGAGGTCGTATAGGAATATACGAAGTTCTAAATAATTCGGTTGCTGTCCAAAAATTAATCGTATCTAACGGCACGAGTAACGCAATCCAAGAACAAGCAATTTCTGAGGGAATGCTTAGAATGCAAATCGATGGACTTATAAAAGCTATCCGAGGTGTAACAACTGTCGAAGAAGTCATAAGGGTCACAAAGGAATAAAATGCCAATATTCACCTATGTCGCAGTTGATGATAAAGGTAAAACAGTAAATGGCACTGTTGATCTTTCGGAGCGTGCCGTTGTCATAGAAACACTAACAAAACAAGGTTTGCGACCAGTAAGTATCAAAGAATCCAAGAAAAAAACGACTGGTACTGATTACAAGAATTTATTTGGTGCCAATAAGGTAAAATCTGATCAATTAGTGATGTTCACAAGACAATTAAGCGCCATGGTTGGAGCTGGTGTACCAATACTTCGAGCATTGACTGCTCTGTCTGATCACGTAGCCGATAGCCCAGCCTTAAGAAAAATATTAATTGGTGTAATTCATAGTGTCGAGGGTGGATCAACTTTCGGTGATGCTCTAGCAAAATATCCAAATACATTCAATGATATATACGTAAATATGGTTCGAGCTGGTGAGGCTGCCGGAATCCTTGAGGATATCCTAAAACGTCTTGCAGCTCAGCAGGAAAAAAGTATGTCTATGCGCAAGAAAATCAAAAGTGCCATGGCATACCCAGTAGTACTTTTATTTATTACGGTAGCGGCATTTTTTGGACTTATGCTATTTATTATTCCTCAGATTGGCAAAATAATGACCGACCTGGGCGGAGCCGACGCAAAACTACCTGCCTTGACGCAAATTATGATAGATGCAAGCTCATTTATGGTGAATTATTGGTATATTATAATAGCAGTTATTGTCGCCATCTCTTTTGGATTAATAACCTATATAAAAACAGAAAAAGGCAGATATCAATTCCATTACACATTACTGAAAACACCAATAATAAAAAAAATAATAATGAAAATTGCTGTAGCTCATTTTGCACGTACGTTCTCGGCGTTAATCGAGGCAGGCGTTGCTGTATTAGAGGCACTTGATGTTACATCGAGAGCTGTTGGTAATGCTGTATTTGAAAAAGCCCTAGTTGAAACAGAAGAAAAGGTTAAAAATGGTAAAACTCTTTCATCTGTAATTGCAGCTAACCCATTATTTCCTCCAATTGTATCTCAGATGCTCTTAGTCGGCGAAGAAACAGGGCAAACTGATAAAGTTTTCGTTAAGGTCGCTGATTTTTACGAGGAAGAAGTTGACGATGCAATCGCTGGTATAAGTTCAATTATTGAGCCCGCCATGATCGTGGTCATGGGATCAATGGTAGGTCTAATTGCCGCCGCAGTCATGCTACCGATAGCAGGCCTTTCTCAGAACATAAAATAAACGTATACACTCAAATATGCTCATGCTATAATTATCTCTAGAATCAAAAGTGGGCATTATGACAAAATTATTTTACACAGAAAAACCGATAATTGGCCTTGATATAAGTAGTACTGGCATTAAAGTCATGGCTATAGATGTCAAGCGATGGCTTGTGCTTGGTTATGGATCAATCGACCTAGACCCAATGAAAATAAAAGAGTCACTTGAGGGTAATAGCACATATCTTGCAGAGAATATCCAATTAATGTTAAAAGAAAAAATAATCGGAGTACTTCCCAGTAAATCGGTTGCTATTAGCATACCGACAATTCGCAGTTACTCTAGGACGTTTAACCTACCATTAAAAGTGGAAAATGAGTTAAAGAATGCTATCGAATTAGAAGTAGACCAATTTGTTCCTATACCAGCTTCAACTCTTTATATTGATTACCAAATAATCGAACGAAGCAAAAAAGAGATTACTGTTCTTATGAGTGCAGTTGCTAGAACGATAATAGACAAATGCGTAGCAGCTGCTGAAGGCGCTGGATTAACCGTTAATCTAGTCGAACCTGGTATGAGTGCTGTTGCAAGGCTTCTTGCAAATACTGAGGACGGCAACCTTCCGAGTGTAATAGTAGATATGGGACCAGCAAATACTGATATCGCCATTTTAGACGGTGGAAAGATACGTGTAACTGGTGGAGTCACAGTTGGTGGAAATACCCTGACTCTTGATATTGCAAAAAAACTGGCTATCACATTAGAAAATGCTAATCAATTGAAGGTGCTAAATGGTCTTAGCGCTGGCCCTCGCCAAGAAAAAATAAGTAGAGCCGTAGAACCAAGCCTAAAACAAGTTATCATAGAAACCCGTAAGGTTATACGATATTATAATGAAAGAATTAATGACGACCGAAAATTAGAACAATTACTGGTTGTAGGTAGTGGTAGTAATATGCCTGGAGTTGGTGAGTATTTCACGAATGAATTGATAATGCCAGCTCGCGTAGCTAGTCCATGGCAAAAACTTGATTTTGGTAAATTACAAGAACCTGCAAGACAATTTCGTTCCAGATATATAACAGTGGCTGGTCTTTCTAGCCTTACCCCAAAAGAATTCTTAGGAGTAATTAATTTACTACCTTACGATATGAAAAAACAAACTCGCGCTGCTCGTATGAATGTAATACTTCTTAGATATGTAGTTCTTATGATACTTGCAGGTGTATTTTTAACATTAGCGTGTATTTTTACAAATTATATTTTAAGTACATCTAATAATACAGCAGCTACAGACAAAAATTCGTCGATAGTTTCACCAACTAATTCACAACCAGTTTCTCAAAGCGAACTAAGTAATTATTCTACCAATATCAGTACAGCAAAAAGTATATTAGCCCGACAAATAACTTATAGCGATGTTGTTTTAGGTATCGCCTCTTGCTTACCAGAAGGATCGATAATAAAATCAATCTCATTAAATGATGGTTCGTATAATGCATCAATCAGCCTATTAGTTCTGGCGAAATCAAATGATATCGAGCCCAAACTAAAGGACAACTTCCAAAAATCATCACTATTTACTGACTATAAAATTCAGCCCTCCACTTCAACAATCGAAAGTGACTCTGATTATCCTGTTACTATTAATGTGAACGTAAGTATTAAAAAGGGTAACGCAATATGAGTGTAGTAAAACTGCGAGCATCTTCATTAAGAACAGTAATGATAATATTATTTGTTATCTCAGCTGGATCGCTTGTTGGTGGATTTTACTATGCCCAAAATTGGCTTGGTGATATTGCATTAACCAATAAGTCTAACTCCTCTACTGTAGATAACAGTAGCAGCCAGACTCTGACAGAAGCACAGAAATTAGCAAATGAAAAATCATTGAAAATAATTTCATCAAATCAAGATTATCAAACAAAAATTATTGATGATATAAATCTATATGCGTCTAAAAACAACATTTCAATTGAAAACTCTGGACAAACACAATCACCAGCTGGTGCTAACTCTACGCCTCTTATTAACGGAGTGCAATTAAATTACCTAACAGTAACTTTGAAAAACCCAGTAAATTACGAAAATCTTATGAAATTTATTAAAGCTATAGAAACAAATATTCCAAAAATCCAAATTACTAGCCTTACGATAAACCAGAACGGAAAAGTAAAAGATTCTGTTAACGTCGAGCCATTAATATTAGAGGTCTATACGAGGTAATTCGCTATGAAGGATATGTTATTATTAAACCCAAAAAGAATATTAATGCGCATAATAGGGCGATATAATTTGGTGATATTTATAATTCTATTAACAGCTGGATTAATAGCATCAATATTAATTCTCAACAACATAATCATCAGTACAGGTACTAGTACCAGTACAAATACTAGTACTGATATTTCAGGTGATCAGATAACTATAAACAGTTTAAACAAATTAGAGGCAAGCGCAGATAATTCAAACTTTCAAAATCTTCCATCTGGTAGAATAAACCCATTTTCTGAATAGTTGGCTACAAACATTAAAAAGCTTATACTAGAATTATGCTTCTTCTAGGATCTAGGTTAATCGGTACTCCAGTAATGGGTATTCAAACTGGTATGCAGCTTGCGCAAACAAAAGTCGCAATTATTGACCCTACTAATCTAAAAATAGTTGCCTACGAAGTTAATGGTCCACTTCTAACAGAAAAACCGTCCTATATCAGAATTGCTGACGTACGTGAATTAGGTGATGTCGGAATGATAATCGATAGTAATGACGAATTTATTGGCCTGGATGATGTCGTCGCCATTAAAAAGACAGTGGAATTAGGTTTTAAATTGATTGGACTTGCCGTTATTGATGAATCTAAACATAAACTTGGAAAAGTCTTCGACTATAGTTTAGATGCAAGTAGTTTTATAATTCAACAAATGAACGTTACTCCTGGAATAATAAAGAACTTAACAGAGACTGAATTTATAATTCATCGTTCACAAATTGTTGAGATAAACGACAAAGCTATTATTGTTCGATCTACCGCAAAAAAACTTGAAAACATAGTAAAACCTACCAACTTAACTTATATGAACCCTTTTCGTTCAACTGCGTCGCAAATAAAAAATGGTGAATAGTTTGATCAGCACTTAGTCTTCACCTTTAAGCGCATTTTTTATTTCATCATAGTTAAATCCAAGACGAGATAGGTATAAAGTGAACTTCTTATCGTCAGGATACCTGGATCTTTTTTTTGAAATTACTTTTTTTATTTCTTCACTATCATTACGTTCATTTTCACTTATGGTCAAGTCTATTATATTGATATCTACACCCTTAGACCTTAGTTCAGAAAAAAGCTTTCTAGAACTTACCCCTTTTGTTAGAGAACGATTTTCAGCCCAATATTTTGCAAATTTTATATCATCAATATATCTCTTGTCTAGTAATCGATTATAGACTCTGTCAGTTATTTCAGTCGATACACCAGGCCTAATTTCACCTGTTTTTGTGAGTGCAGGTCGTGTTTTTCTATATAAATAATCTTTTACTTCTTTTGCGCTATGTGGACGCATCAAGCAATATTCTAGAGCCCGGCTATATACTTTTCCAAATTGACTTTCCTGCTCTAATTCAATTAATTTGGATTCATCGTAGTCATTTCCAACTTTAATACCCAAGTCGACAAGCTGATAAAAAGCCAAGCTAAAGCGATACTTACCATCAACAGAGACATTAACACGGTTTTTATCCTTAATTTGGCAAGATATCGCTGTTATTTTCATTAGCTATATCAAACTTCAATTATTGAGCTTCATCAGCAACTTTAGCGCGAACCTTCGCCTCAATTTCAGCAAGAACTTTTGGATTTTCAATCAAATAAGCCTTACTAGCCTCACGCCCTTGTCCAATCTTTGCGTCACCGTAGTCAAACCACGCACCTGATTTGCCGACTATTTCATGAACAACAGCAAGATCCAGTACGTCTCCTGCTTTACTAATGCCTTCGTTGTACATTATGTCGAATTCAGCAATCCTAAATGGTGGTGCAATTTTGTTTTTGACAACTTTTACTTTTGTCCTACTGCCAATAATTTCTTCACCTGATTTTATTTGACCAGTTCTTCGTATATCAAGGCGGACAGATGCATAAAACTTCAATGCATTTCCACCTGTTGTAGTCTCAGGATTTCCAAACATAACACCAATTTTCATACGGATTTGATTAATAAATACGACTGTCGTTCTACTTTTACTAATTATTCCCGTTAATTTACGCAATGCTTGACTCATCAATCTTGCTTGTAAACCCATATGACTATCGCCCATATCACCATCAATTTCGGCTTGAGGTACTAAGGCAGCTACTGAGTCAACTACTACGATGTCAACAGCATTCGAACGGACCAAAGTCTCGGCAATCTCCAAGGCTTGTTCGCCATTATCTGGTTGAGAAACTAATAAATTGTCAGTATCAACACCTAGTTTACGGGCATATGCTGGATCTAATGCGTGCTCTGCATCGATAAAGGCGGCTGTACCACCTTTTTTCTGAACTTCAGCAATAGCATGTAGTGCTAGAGTTGTTTTACCAGATGATTCAGGACCGTATATTTCTAGTATGCGACCTTTTGGATATCCGCCACCAAGTGCTAAATCTAGTGATAATGAGCCACTACTAAATAATTCCACATCTACGGTTTTTGTATCACCAAGCCGACGAATCGCTCCATCGCCAAATTGTTTATTAATTTGTTCCTGCGCCAACCCCAATGCTTTTAATTTTCCCTCTATAGCTGTAGGCTTTTCACTCAAACTCGGCTTTTCAGTTTTCTTTGCTGTCATATAATCCCTCTCTTTTATCTATCTTAATTATACGTTGATAGCTAATAATTTGCTATAATGTATCTAGATATGAAAAATTACAAAAAAGGATTCACTGTAATCGAATTAATATTTATTGTTGTATTATTAAGTGTAGCAAGTGTATTATTCTTTATACAAAAAAATAATCTCGAGATTTCGGCTCAAGATGACCTAAAGAAATCAACTATTAATTCAATGTATTATGGCTTAGAAGAAGTGTTCTATCCAGCGAATAAGTATTACCCACAAACGGTAAATAGCGAAAACTTAGTATCAGTTGACCCTGTTCTGTTCACTGATCCATCTGGAATAAAGATAGGTACTGCAGGCTGTGTATATACCTATTCACCTACTAACTGCACAGATGGCAAATGCAAAAGCTATACACTCAAAAGCACATTAGGTAACGAAGCTGATTATATCAAAAAAAGCAAAAATAATTAGTTATCTTCAACTGGTCTACCGTTTTTAAAAGCTTCAACTGCATTATTTAACTTGGCAATATGCTGTTTAGGACTAGCAACGTAATTAAAACGGTAAGTAGTCTCGTCCCCTTCAGTACTGAGCCTGATTGAACCATAATCAAATAGTTGCTGAATAAAATTTTCTTGAATATAACTGGCGTCTTCTATATTTGCCAGACTAACAGTCTGCTCATTTTTAGAAAATAGACTTAGTTGAATTTCTTGAATAACACTC
>JBAXKN010000005.1:0-35551 GCA_037135295.1 Candidatus Saccharimonadota bacterium | reverse complement strand
ATAATATGAGTCGAATCGGAAAACTACCAATTGACATCCCAACCGGTGTGACAATCACGGTTGACTCAGGTGATATTTCAGTCAAAGGTCCAAAAGGGGAACTGACTGTACCACATCTGAGCGACGTGACTGTGAAGCTTGAGGGCTCTGAGATAATTGTCACACGTAAAGATGACGAGCGAATCGCAAAAGCACAACATGGCCTACAAAGGGCTTTACTGAACAATGCCGTTATTGGTGTAACTAAAGGCTACGAAAAGAAACTAGAAATTAATGGAGTTGGTTTTCGTGTTAGTGGTGGCGGTAACAAGATTGAAATGCTGTTAGGATTTTCACATCCAGTAAAGTATACATCTCAAGAAGGTGTATTACTTACGGTCGAAAAAATGACTATTACAGTCTCGGGTATTAACAAACAAGCTGTCGGTCAGACTGCTGCTGAAATTCGTAAAATTAAAAAACCAGAGCCTTATAAAGGCAAAGGTATAAAGTATGATAACGAAGTTGTACGCCGTAAGGCAGGAAAGGCTGGAAAGTAATATGAGTAATCTAGATAAGAAAGTATTAAATAAAGGCCTTCGCAAGGGACGTGTTCGTTCAAAGATTTCTGGAACTGCTGACAGACCACGCCTAAGTGTATCAATTAGTAACACACATGTAAGTGTTCAGCTTATTGATGATGTCAAACAAGTGACGTTAGCTGCAAGTACTACAGTTGGTACAAAGCAAACTGGTTCAATTTCGGAACAGGCGGCTTTTATTGGATTGGATATTGCTAAAAAAGCTAAGAAAGCAAAAATTAGTGCGGTTGTTTTTGATCGAAATGGTCATAGATATGCAAAACGATTAAGTGCGCTTGCAGATGCTGCACGCAAGGAAGGTTTAAGGTTTTAGAAATGGTTGAATCAACATCAAGGCCTCAAGCTGGATCACGCGGTGGTCGTCAGAACGGTAATCGACGTGATATGCCAGTTGAGCCAAAAGAATTTCAAGAATTAGTTATAAATATTGATCGCGTAGCTCGCGTTGTAAAAGGCGGACGTCGATTCCGATTCAAGGCTTTAGTAGTTGTTGGCGATGGTAAAAATCGCGTTGGTATAGGTGTTGCAAAAGGAGCAGATGTTCAAGCAGCTATAGCTAAAGCGACAGAGGTTGCTAAAAAACACATTATTACTATTGCGACAGACAAAGACACTATTCCTCACGACTGCGAATTACAGTTTTCAGGTGCTCGAGTACTAATTAAACCAGCTTCTGCAGGTACAGGTATCATCGCTGGTGGTGTGGTACGTTCGATTATCGGTGTAACTGGTATTCGAGATTTGCTAACGAAATCATTAGGTTCAACTAATAAGGTAAACATTGCTTACGCAACTATTGAAGCTCTTCGAAGTTTAGTTCCTAGAAGTGAATGGTTGAATGCGCCAGTTAAAAAACCTGTTGTTAAAAAAGTTGCTACCGAGGAGACAAAGTAATGACTAAGTATAACGAATTACAAATCACTGCAGACAGAAAACCAAAACGAGTTGGGCGTGGTATAGCTGCCGGACAAGGTAAAACTGCCGGTCGTGGAACTAAGGGCCAAAATTCTCGTACTGGTAAAAAACATGGTGCAACATTTGCTGGTGGTTCACGCACACTAGTGACGGCAATTCCTAAGGCTCGTGGTTTTAAATCATTAAGAACTCCTGCTCAGGTAGTATACCTTGATCATTTAAATACGTTCAAAGGCAAGGTTGTTGACAATCAATCACTATATAAAGCTGGTTATGTTTCAACACCCTACCATGCTGTAAAGGTAATTTTAAGAGGTGACTTGAGTGTTCCAATTACGTTAAATGTAGCCGGTGCTAGCAAATCTGTTCAAGCTGCTGTATTAAAAGCTGGTGGAACTTTTATGAAAACTGCTGTACCATTAAAAAAGAGTACAAAAACAGCCGAGAAGGCTAGTAAATAACTAGTTTATTGCGTTTTACAGGGTATCATTCAATACCCTGTGGAGTTACAATAAGTAGTGTACAAATAGTTAAGGGGTAGTAAAAGATGAATTGGAAAACAATTTTAAGATCACTAAAGAACCGCGATATGTTAAAGCGCGTTCTAATAGTTTTGGGCATTATTGTCGCATATCGCTTGCTTGCACATATTCCCGTACCACTTGCTGAACCGACTCAACTTAAAGAAGTCGTCAATAGTATCATTAGTGGATCAGATTTTGGTGGTTTTCTAAATCTATTAACTGGTGGTGCTTTGACTAGTTTTTCAATTGTCCTAGTTGGTATGAGCCCTTTTATCACGTCTTCAATTATTACTCAATTATTAACAAAAGCTATTCCAAAGTTAGAAGAACTGCATAAAGATGGTGAATCTGGACGTCGAAAGATAAATCAGTGGACTCGTATGCTTTCTGTGCCACTAGCTATTGTTCAATCTATAGCATTTGTCTTTATTTTGCGTCAGACGGTTCTAGCAGGTAATACTACGGTTTTGGCTGATTCTTCGATGATGTCTTGGGTAGTGGCTGTTACGGCTATGAGTGCAGGCTCAATTCTGTTGATGTGGCTTGGTGAATTAATCACAGAGCAGGGTATTGGTAATGGTATCAGCCTAGTTATTTTTGCAGGAATAGTAAGTCAGATACCTAAGACACTAGCTACTCTAGGAACTGCTTTATTCGACACAACTAAGGGAACATTGAGTGTGTTCGGATGGTTTACCTTACCAGTAAATCCATTATCTTTCTGGGTGGCAATAGCTTTAGCGGTCGCTTCATTGATAGTACTATATATTCTGGTTAAAGTTAATGAAGCCCAGAGAGTTATTACCATCAATTATGCAAAACGCGTCCAAGGTAATAGTAGTTACGGTGGCATAAAAAGCATTTTACCTGTGAAGTTAATTTCAGCTAATGTTATACCAATTATTTTCGCGGTGTCATTCCTATCTTTACCTGCTTTTATCGGTCAAATTCTTAAAGCAACAGGTAATCAAGCGTTCTTAGGACTTTCGAAAAATTTGATTTTATGGTTTCAAACACCAAGTCCAGGATCTTTTACTGGTTCATCAATGCAGGCATTCATTTATCCTGCTGCGTATTTTGTGTTGGTAATATTGTTTACATACTTTTATACAGGTATCGTATTCAATTCAAATGAAATTGCCGAAAACTTACAAAAACAAGGTGGTTTTATAGATGGTATTCGTCCCGGAAAACAGACAGAAGACTACCTAAATAGAACCGTAAATCGATTAACACTATTCGGTTCGTTAACTCTTGGCACAATCGCAGTTCTGCCTTTTATTGCTGAATACTTAATGTATAATATCGCTGGAATAACGGGCAGTAAACTTTCTATTGGTGGTACTGGTTTGTTAATTGTTGTGTCTGTGGCGCTAGAAACATTAAGACAAGTCAACTCACGAGCATTAATGGTTACATACGACGACTATAAATAATAGATTTATTAATATTTTTATAATTCAATGTTTGAAAAACAAATGAGTTATAATAGAGTTAATGAAACAGGGGATAGCGCTCGAAGTGATGCTTTCGGGAGAAAGTGTCTTACTTACTGGCTCGGCAGGAGCTGGTAAGACTTTTGTATTAAATCAGTTTATTAGAATTGCAAAAAACGAGGGTAAACATGTTTCGGTAACCGCTACGACGGGTCTGGCTGCGACACACCTTGGTGGAACGACGATTCATTCATGGAGTGGTATTGGCATCTCAGATGAGCTCCAGAGTGGTTTTATTGAATATATGGCGAAAGGTCGCCGTGAGATAATTGAAAAGACTGACGTTCTAATAATTGATGAGATTAGCATGCTTCATGATTATAGATTAGATATGATTGATGAGGTTTGTAGGGTTGTAAGAAAAAAAGATGAGCCATTCGGTGGAATTCAGATTATTATGAGCGGTGACTTTTTTCAACTTCCCCCAATCAATAGAGGCGATTCACGTGCTGGAGGTTTCGTAGTTAATAGTAAAGTTTGGCAAGAACTTGACCCAACTATTTGTTATTTAGAAGAGCAATATCGTCAAGATGACGAAGAGTTGTTAGACATATTAAACTCGATTCGATCAGGTGATTTGCGTCGTAGCCATGCTGAAAAATTATTGGCTCGAATAGATGTCAAACCTGACGAAGACGATTTATTAACAGAACTTCACACTGTAAACGTAGATGTCGATAGAATAAATGATGCCCAACTAGAGCTACTTAGTGGTGACGAACTTTTTTATACACAGACTACAACAGGATCTAGAAATTATTTAGAATCGCTCCAGAGGTCTGTTTTAGCACCTGCAACTTTACGACTAAAAAAGGGTGCGCTTGTGATGGCAATTAAAAATAGTCTTGATAGAAAATATGTTAATGGTAGCCTAGGTGTAGTTATGGACTTTGAAGCAAATTCAGAATTCCCAATTATTGAGTTTAAGAGTGGCAAGGTTGTCACCATGTCACCAGACACATGGGAATTGCGTGATGGTGATAAAAAAAGAGCAAGTATCACTCAAATACCTTTACGATTAGCATGGGCAATTACAGTACATAAATCTCAGGGAATGACACTCGATGCGGCCAGAATAGATCTACGTAAGGCATTTGTTGAGGGCATGGGTTATGTTGCACTAAGCCGAGTAAAAAATTTGCACAGTTTGTATTTATCTGGCATAAATAAGATGGCTTTACAGGTTAGTGAAGACGCTCAAACGATTGATTTGATACTGCGTGAAAAAGCAAATAGAGATAAAAAAAGGTTTAAAAATTTTGAACAGGCAGCGGAAAAACGTAAGACTGAATTACCAAAAGAATCTATAAAAAAGACAAGTGGTTGGAGCGCAAAAATAGCTAAAATGCGAAAAACATACCCAAATGCATATAAGCCGTGGGAGAAAAAACAAGATGATATACTAAAAGAAAAATTCCAAAATGGGTCATCAATCAAGGAATTATGTAAATTATTAGGACGTCATGAGGGGTCTATTAAAATGCGTCTTCAAAAACATTTTGGTGATGACGTTGTCCAATAGACGAAGGTTTTAGTATATGAATAGTAAAGATATAAAAATAAAATTTCCAAATAATTTTCTGTGGGGTGCTGCTACGGCCGCTCATCAAATAGAGGGTAGTAATCATAATCAATGGACTATTTGGGAGCTTGAAAATGCTAAAGATAAATCAAAAGAGTCAGAAAACCAAATTGGAAATTACGAAAGTTGGAATCGAATAAAAAATGACGCAATGGATCCAAATAACTACGTATCTGGTAATTTAGCCAATCACTACGAGTTCTATTTACAAGATTTTGATTTATTAAAAAAAATGAATATGAACGCATATAGATTCAGTATAGAATGGTCCAGGATTGAGCCTGATTGTGGGGTTTGGGACAAGAAGTCTATTAATTATTATAAGAGTTATGTAACAGAGTTAAGAAAAATTGGTATCGAGCCAATAGTAACATTATTCCATTTTACTCTTCCTGTCTGGTTTCAAGATAAGGGTGGTTTTGAAAAACGATCAAACACAAAATATTTTACAAGATTTGCAAAAAAGGTAGTCAATGAATTAGGTGATAGTATAAAGTATATTATTACAATAAACGAACCAGAGATTTATGCAGTACAAAGCTACTTACGAAAAGATTGGCCACCTGCTGTATATAAACCGTATAAATTTTGGAGAGTAGTGAATAATTTAGCATATACACATCGTCAAACAACAAAGGCTATTCGCAAAGTAGGTAGTCATTACAAATTATCAATTGCCAAAAATTCATGTTATTTTTATCCAGCCGACAATAATATATTTAGTCGTTTAAGTACATCCTTTCTTCGATATATAGAAGATGATTATTTTATAAAAAAATTTATTCGACATTGTGATTTTTTGGGTGTAAATTATTATATTTCACAAAAAGTTCAAAGTTTTAATATTCAGAATCCAATTGAAAAAGTAAGTGATTTGAATTGGTCTATGACGCCTGGTGATATCCAATTTGTGTTGCAGAGGCTATATGCTAAATATAAAATTCCGATAATAATAACAGAGAACGGCCTAGCTGACAATCAAGATAGTAATAGGCGTTGGTGGATTACACAAACGATATTAGCAATACAAAATGCTATAAAAAACGGTGTAGTGGTAAAAGGTTACCTTCATTGGAGTTTGATTGATAATTTTGAATGGGCATACGGAAAATGGCCAAGATTCGGCTTGGCAGAAGTTAATTACAAAACAGGTAAGCGAACATTAAGACCTAGTGCTAAATGGTTTGGCCGTGTTATTAAAAAGATACGAGATGTATAATAAATTGTGATGAATGAACCTTTTGCAAAAAATGATATAAAAATAGCAGTTGTTGGTGGTGGAACTGGTAGTTTCACTTTATTATCGGCTTTAAAAAATCACACAAAACAAATTGCTGCTATCGTAAACATGGTTGATGATGGCGGTAGCACTGGTGTTTTAAGGGATGAGCTTGGAACTTTGCCTTCTGGTGATGTTCGACAGTGTTTAATAGCTCTTAGTGACTCACCAAAAATAAGAGAACTATTCAATTATAGATTTGAAGAAGGAACGTTTGGTGGCCATCCGTTTGGGAATATACTATTAACTGCACTAGAAAAAATGACTGGTAGTTTCAGTGAGGCTGTACAAACTGCCTCGGAAATACTGCGAGTTAATGGTATGGTAATCCCAGCTACACTAGATAATATTCGTTTAAAAATGGAATGGCCTGAAGCAAGTCTTATTTTACATGGCGAACGTGTCATAGGAGCCGATTATTTTAAGTATGATCCACGAAGAGCAGTATTGTCTTTAGTTCCGTCAGCAACAGCTAACCCGACGGCAATAGCTGCAATTCATCAAGCTGATATGGTGGTTATTGCCCCTGGAGACCTATATTCTTCATTAGGTCCATTACTTATTATTGATGGAATTGCCGATGCCTTAACTAAAACAAAAGCTGTTTGTGTTTATGTCTCGAATTTAGTTACCAAAAATGGGCAAACTGAGGGTTTTACGGTTAGCGATCATGCAAAAGAGATTGAACGTTTTGTTGGAAGGCCTTTTTTAGATTATGTTTTATATAACGAACAAACACCTGACGATATTATATCTAGTAAATATAAAGATGAGAACGCATTTTTGGTAAAGATTGATGACGCAGTGTTGAATAGGGCACATTATAGAACTATTTCTGGAAATTTTTTGGGGAAAATGGCAAAAAATAATAAAGCTGATTCCTTAACGACAAGATCGCTAATACGGCATGATTCTTTTGCAACAGCGAATGCTTTAATAGACTTATATAAAACAGTAAATAAATAACGAAAGTCCATTGATATTTTTGCAACATCTGTATCTGTTAATGTTGTAAGTTATCCACAAAACTGTGAATAACTGTGATATTATGTGAATCTTTTTAATAAATAGGGGTTGTAGTGAGTATTGGTGGGTAGTATAGTTAACTTAGTGGAAAAAAGTGGGTAAAACCATAAATAAAAAAACAAACACCACTAACATTAAAATAACCTAAGCGGAGCCGAAGAAGAAGCAATAATATGGCAGGCATAGATTATTTCGAACGAAAGCTTGACGATAAGCGTCGGTTAACGATTCCGACAGAGCTTCGAAATGAATTTGCAAGCGGTGTTGTGCTAACACGCGGCTTTGGCCAGTACTTACATCTTTATCCAAAACAAGTTTGGGATAGGGAAGTAGAACCTGAACTTGGGGGCAGTATTTTTGATGAAAGAATAGCTGACCTTACAGTAAGATTCAGACGTGGCAAGACCGAAGCAGAACTTGACCAAAAACAAGGTCGAGTTACAATCGAGCAGCATTTGCTTGAATATGCAGGGATTGACCGAGAACTGGTTGCAATAAGGGTGGGCTCATATTGGCGCATAATGCCACCCGATGCTGATATATAGGTTGAAAAAATTGCTCTTTAACAATTTATTAAAGTAAAAAATAGGAAAACTCTCGAGATCAACTATCTGGTAGTTAGGCAGTGGGCCACGGAGCCACATAAAAAAATCCGCGCTCTTTGTTCAAAAAAACACCTCCCAAAAAACTCCACCTCACACATAAGTCTCTCAACCGAATAATTAATTGTGACTTGCCTTTGGTAATCACTGTAAAGATTGTTCGGAAGCTTATAAATAAAACAAACACATTATAAAAACAAACAGCCATAACTGCCAGTTAGGTGATCTCGAATCGTTGCTATGCTATCATAGAAACGAATGAGTACCAAAGAACATCCACCACAAAATTTACTACATGTTCCAGTTTTGTTAGAATCAATGCTTGAAACACTAAATCCCAAGAAGGAAGAGAGTTATCTTGACCTTACTGCCGGATATGGTGGTCATGCAGATCGTATTCTACAAATAACTGGAAATTATACTGAATCTGTCTTGGTTGATCGTGATGATTACGCTATAAAGCGTTTGAAATCATTTTCAGACAAGGGAGTGAGGTTACTGCACACCGATTTTGTTACTGCTGCAAAGCGGCTAATAAAAGAGGGTCAGAAATTTAACATTGTATTTATTGATCTGGGGGTGTCATCACCACAACTCGATCAGAGTGAACGAGGGTTTTCTTTTACAAATAGTGGCCCGCTTGATATGAGAATGGACCGACGCCAAGCTAGTAGCGCAAAAACGCTAGTTAACACCGCTTCGGTTGAGGAATTGACTCATATCATTAATCAATTTGGTGAAGAGCCAATTGGTTTCTCGAAGACAATCGCTACGGCGATTGTCGAAAACAGACCACTGTCTAAAACGAAGGAACTCGCTGACCTGATCAAAAATGTATATCGTGGTAAATGGAAAAAAATCCATCCTGCCACTCGCACCTTTCAAGCACTCCGGATTGCAGTTAATGATGAGCTACGGCAAATCAAAGACTTGTTGCCAATCTTGCCCGACCTGTTAAAACCAGGCGGGCGAGTAGGCATCATCAGCTTTCATAGCCTAGAAGACAGATTAGTTAAACGGTATCTAAAAGAGCAGTTTGAATCTGGTTTCGAAGCTGAATTACTGCCACTGACAAAAAAGCCGATTGCAGGGAGTATTAATGACGTTCACAACCCGCGAGCACGAAGTAGTAAGCTACGTGTCGCAGTGAAAAAATAAAACAAAAATAAAAGAAAGGGCAAAACACCATGCCAATTCACATCCCAGTACAATATGCCGACGTTGCTCAGGTAGTAACGGTCCGCGTAAAATAGGATTATTAATTACCTTGTCTGGCTAATGTCAGACAAGGTGTAATAATTAATTAAAAAAAATATATAAAAATAAAAATAGAAAATTCCACCATAATGACATATCAACGAACCCAATCATTTACAAATAGACGTCAACAAAATTGGTCACGTAATCAAAACACCGTTGCCTACGTGTCTGCCATCAAACTTGGCCCCGTTGCTCATACTGTTCTCATTGCTCTTATGATAACGGTACTTGGTTTGATATATCTAACACAGGCGACCCGTGCGACTGGATATGATTATGCTACACAAAAAATAGACAAAGATATCGCAACATTGAATAATGAAAAAAGCGATTTACAGATTGAAAACGCAAGATTGACGGCATTAGAAGCTGTGAAAAATAGTAGTGTTGCTTCAACTATGACAAAGCCTGTAACAACAAACTACACCCAACAATAAACTTATGAATTTAGAATTACAAAAAGGCAGCCGTTCAAAGGTTTTAGCGGCAATACTGATATGCTTAGTTTCAGTATTTGCTGTAAGACTATTTTATTTACAGATAATACAACACAGTTATTATGTTAAATTAGCTAATAAAGAGCAGGTTAAGCGCTTAACAATACCAGCTAAGCGAGGAGTTATTTACGGGCTTGATGGTCAAAATCCTATTCCTCTAGTTATGAATCAGACGGTATATACCGTTTTCGCTGATCCTCAGATGGTAGGTAGTGATAGCAAAATCGTTGATACTATTTTGAAAGTTGCAGGAGGAAATGCACGTTCAAATTTACAATCATTGCTAGATAAAAAAGATAGTCGATATCAAATTTTAGCGACACGGGTTACTCGTGTGCAGGCAGATAAAATAAAATCTGAAAAATTCAAAGGTATTGGTTTTCAGGAAGAGTCGCAAAGAGTGTATCTGGAAGGTTCTATGGCAGCTCAGACACTAGGTTTTATTAATTATGGTGGCGTTGCTAGTTATGGAGTTGAAAGTAAATTAGATAAGAGATTAAAAGGTGTCGATGGATTACTTCAGTCTGTTACGGATGTTAGTGATGTACCTCTTACTATTGGTGATGATAATATTGATAAACCTGCTGTAGATGGGGATAATGTAGTTCTTAGCATAGATAGAAATATTCAATCGAAGACCGAAAACGCCCTAGCAGATGGTCTCAAAAGAACTGGGGCTACTAAGGGTAGTGCAATTATTATGGATCCGCAAACAGGAAGAGTCCTTGCTATGGCCAATCTTCCTTCTTACGACCCATCAAAATTCAATGAGGTTAAGGATGCTGCATTTTTCAATAATTCAGTCGTTTCAGCACCTTACGAGCCAGGATCTGTCATAAAAACATTAACTATAGCTACCGGCATCGATAAAGGTGTTGTTACACCTGAATCAACATATATTAACACCGACCATATTGAGGTAGGTGGCGAAACTATATCGAATGCTACATATGGTCAAACAGGGACAATATCATTACAACACGCATTAAACTGGTCACTTAATACTGGTTTTGTAACAATTGCGCAAAGGTTAGGGGATGGTGAATCTATTACAAGAGAGGCTCGCAACACCATGTATGATTATTTTTACAACAAATTTCGCCTGGGTAGTCTATCAGGAATTGAGGTATCGGGAGAAATTGCTGGTACGGTAATACCACCTACGGTTACAGAGGGTAATGCAGTTAGATATGCGACAATGTCCTTCGGGCAGGGTTTGGACGTTACAATGGTCCAAGTTGCATCAGCATTTTGTTCTATTGTTAATGGTGGTAATTATTATAATCCGACAGTTTTAGCAGGTGTTATTGATAAAAGTGGTGAATATAAGCAAAATAAAATCACTAACCCTACACAAACTGTATCAAAAAACACAGCAGACCAAGTTCGTGAAATGACACATGTAGCGCGTACTACTAATTTTCCAGGTATAGATAAAGCCGGTTATTACATAGGTGGAAAAACTGGTACATCAGAGGTGGCAAAACCTGGTAAATATTCAGATGATGAAACTGTAGCTACATATCTAGGTTATGGAGGTAGTGCTGAACTATCAAGGTATGTCATAATGTTACAGGTATCAGGTGAGCACAAGAAGCTTGCAGGCAATCTTGATGCCATGCCAATTTTTACAGATATTTCCAACTGGATGTTAGATTATTTAGAGTTACAACCGAAAGGATAAAATATGCAAGAAAAATTAATTGAATTTACTCCAGAGCTAATTAATAAATTAACAGTTATTTTTGGATTGAGTGTATGCGCTTTTTTCTTAGCGATGCTTATTACTCCGGTTTACACTTTATTGGCGTATAAGTATAAATTTTGGAAGAAACAACGTACTAATAGCACAACCGGGGAAAAGCTAGAGGTATTTACAAAATTACATGCAGAAAAATTTAAACGCAATATACCAACCATGGCTGGTATAATATTTGTTCTTTCAATTGTCGTAATAACGTTAATATTTAACTTGAATAGGGGGCAAACCTGGTTGCCACTTGCGGCTCTTATTGGAGGTGCGTTTGTTGGTCTACTCGACGACATTATAAATGTTCGCGGTAGCGGAAAGGGTGTGGCGGGTTTAAGGTCTAGTATTAAGTTTACGATGATTGTAGCTATTGGATTGGTGTTAGGTTGGTTTTTCTTTGAAAAACTACATTTTGTTTCAGTCTATATACCATTCTGGCAAAGTTTAACTATTGGTTGGGCAATAGTTCCACTATTTGCATTCGCAGTTGTTGCAACTAGTAATGCAGTTAATATTAGCGATGGGCTTGACGGACTCGCTGGTGGTCTAGTTTCTATCAGTTTTGTAACATTTGGGATAATCGCATTATTTCAGTCCCAATTCCTATTAGCAGGTTTTTGTTTCACAGTTGTCGGTGCATTGTTAAGTTATCTTTGGTTTAATATTTATCCCGCTAGATTCTTTATGGGAGATGTTGGTAGCTTTGCATTGGGCACATCACTTGGTGTGGTCGCGATGCTTACTAATACACTATTTTTACTTCCGATTATTGGAATTATTTTTGTAATTGAGGCTGGTTCAAGTTTAATTCAGATAATAAGTAAACGTGTTTTTGGCAAAAGAGTTTTCATTTCTGCACCATACCACCAGCATCTTGAAGCATCTGGATGGCCCGAGACAAAAGTAACAATGCGTTTTTGGATCATTGCGGTCGTAGCTGCTTTTTTGGGTATACTATTAGCGTTTGCGGGCGGTAGTATTTAACCGTGTCGACTATAAAGAAAAATAGTTACCTGAAATCTCTTTCTGAAGAGGCTCAATATGATGATGTGGTCTCTGTTAGACGCCACCGACCTGACTATATGATAATTTTATATATGGGCCTATTGATGCTTTTAGGGTTGATTGTCATGTATGCAATTGGTCCTCAACGCGCTAACGTGCTTAATAACGCATATGGTTTTGAATATAGTGATACTTATTTTTTTACAAAACAAGTCACTAGCTTATTGATAGCTTTGTTATCATTTTCGGCAATGGCAATTATACCTTATACGTGGGTTACAAAAAATTCTGGCAAGATATTAATGATTGCATTGGGTTCTTGCGCTCTATTGGCAGTTGCGGGTTGGTTAAACCTTGCGATTGCGCAACAATCACTTGGTGCTACACGATGGTTCAATTTAGGTGTCTTTGGTAGTTTACAGCCATCTGAATTGTTAAAGTTTGCTATTCTTGTGTTTGTCGCAGGTTTCCTGGGAAATAAGATAAAAAAAGGTACAATAAATGATGTTCATTCCACATTAATTCCTTTGGCAATCATTACAGCTATTTCGATGCTATTTGTTATCGTAATTCAAAAAGATCTTGGTACGGGTGTTGCATTAGTACTAATTATCGCCTCTATGTTATTTGTAGGCGGTATTAATATGCGTAATGGTTTAATAATTTTTACAACGATATTTTTAGCAGTTGTACTGTTGATAATTAGCGCGCCACATCGAATTGACCGTGTAATCACATACCTAAAGGGTGATGATACCTCAACAAGCGATGCAAGTAGTTATCATATTGAACACGCAAAGCTCGCGATAGGAACAGGTGGTTTATTCGGTGTTGGTATAGGTAATAGCGTTCAAGCAACAGGTTACTTGCCTGAGGCTATTAATGATTCAGTGTTTGCTATAATGGGGGAGACATTTGGATTCGTCGGTCTTATGATTATACTGGCTTTGTTCGTAGCATTATTAATGCGGCTATTAAAAATAATGGACCACCTAGTAGACATAAGGTTGAAATTGATTGCTGCAGGAGTGTTCGGTTGGTTCGGTACCCATGTTATTCTAAATATAGCGTCTATGATAGGCATTTTTCCACTAACTGGTATTACGTTACCGTTACTAAGCTTTGGTGGCACTAGTATGCTGTTTGTAGCTGCTGCGTTAGGTCTAGTGTTCCAATTGTCACATTATACTGTTCATTCATCAAAATTAAAGGAGGCGCAACATGAGAATCATAGCAGTCGGCGGGGGATCGGGCGGTCACGTCACTCCAGTCGTAGCGGTTTTACGCGAAATTAGACGTACGCATCCTGGTGCACAAATTCAATTTTGGTGTGATAAAAAGTTTGCAAAACAGGCCAAAGATATTATGGGTAATTTTGACAACACTATTCCTATTAAAAAAATATTTGCTGGCAAGTTAAGGCGCTATAGTCATTTATCAGCAATTCGCCATTTAATGTGGCCTTCACTAGTTTTAAAAAATATAGGTGATATATTCCTAGTAGTATTGGGGTTTTTTCAAAGTACTTATAAATTAATAGTTTGGCGACCCGACGTTATATTCACTAAGGGTGGTTATGTTTGTCTACCTGTTGGTATTGCAGCGCATATGCTTAGAATACCAATTGTCGTACATGACTCTGATGCTCATCCTGGTTTAACAAACCGAATAATTAGCAAATGGGCATCAAAAATTGCGACTGGGGCACCACTTAAATACTATCCATACCCAGTTGAAAAATCACATTACGTCGGTATTCCCATCGCATCTGAGTTCCATAATTTTACTGAATCAGAGCGTCGGTTGGCAAAACAAAAATGGGGGATAAAAGAGAGTAGACCTCTTATTGTTGTAACTGGCGGGGGTTTAGGTGCAACAAGAATTAATAACGCAGTATTGTTGGTTCTTGATGATTTATTAAAAATCGGTTCTTTAGTACTAATATCAGGTAAGGGACAATATGAAGAATTAAAGACCAGGACTCCTATGAATGATGATAGTTTTCAATTACACTCATTTATATCTACAGATATGGCACTACTATTAGGCGCCTCTGATGTCGTGATAGCTCGTGCTGGGGCTACAACAATACTAGAGTTGGCATCACTGTCAAAACCTACTATCTTAGTGCCTAATGCTCAGTTAACGGGTGGTCACCAAATAAAAAATGCCACAGTTTATCAAAAAGAGGGGGCAGTTGTGATTGTTGATGAGAATGAAATGGTCAATGATCCACGAATATTAGTCTCTACTGTAAGTAGTTTGCTTTCTGATTCAAGCAAAACAAATATAATGACAAAAAAATTCTCTTCATTTGCGCGTCCTAATGCAGCAAAGGACGTTGCTGAAATGATAATTTCTTGCGTCAAATAGATTATAATTAAACAGACATTATGAGCTTATTTTCAAAAAAACAAACTAATATACCTCGACGAAGATCTACTGAGTTATCTTTAGAAAAATCTTCTGCAAAAAATGAAGTTTTTAAACGTAATCGAACATTAGCCGGTACTACTTCGAATAGCGTTAATAGTGCGAATACGAAACAGGTTTTAGAATCACCAAGGTTAAATGCGCATAATTTATCAATTCAACGTCGTAAAATCGCTAGCGTATTATTTACAATTCTTCTTGCCAGTTTATTCATTTGGTTTTTGGTAAGCAACTTCACAGCATCAGCTACTATCAGTGTTGTTGATACATCTATCTCTAAGTCAATAAATAACTCTAAATACGAAAAGGCTATCCAAGAATACCTGGGTGTTAACCCGATGAGTCGTTTCTCATTTATCATGGATCAGTCAGCGTTGACCGCTTACGTTTCAAATAAGTTACCTGAAGTACAGGAAATAAAACAAAGAAATATGGATGGTATTGGGAGGACTAATTTTTCAATCACAATGCGTACACCAATTGCAGGCTGGCAGATTAATGACAAACAATACTATGTTGATTCAAAAGGAATACCATTTGAGCAGAACTATTACACAACACCTGCAGTTCAAATAATAGATAACAGTGGTATATCTTTAAAAAATAGCTCAACAGCTATTGCAAGTAGTCGTTTTCTTAGTTTTGTAGGTCGTATTGTTTACGCAGCAAAAACAAACGGCTATACCGTTACTCAGGCCGCATTACCTCTTAATACGACACGTGAACTAGAAGTACGAATTAAAGAAGGTAACTATCTAGTGAAATTATCAATAGACCGTCCAGCAGGGGAGCAGGTAGAGGATATGGTAGCTGCTATCAGGTATTTTTCAAGTCGTGGCCAAGTACCTGAATATATCGACATACGAGTTAGTGGAAAAGCTTTCTATAGATAAAATAAAAAAATGAGGCACCCCACCGCTTCGCGTAGTGTTCCAAATTTGTTCTAATATTTAAGTATGTAAAATATATACAAAAATACATATTTAAATATATAAATAACAAAAAAGCAAATAAATGATAGTTAGGCTAGGATAGAGTAGCGACTGATTAATACAATAAGACTGTGGAAAACGCAAATTGGACATATATTTTACGCGTTGTATAGATTTGAGTTTGTATATTTAATAGTGTGTATTAAATGAAAGTATGTAACTTGTTACAATGAAATATTTATTTACATACGTACGAAGTGTAGTATATATAAACCCCTCTTTTTACAACGTATAGGTGTATTTATCACTATAAATAGATAGGTAGTAAGTCAACTAATACATTAATACGCAATGTCGTAAAAGGTATATTGTGCGACGTTAAGCCTATGTATGTAATATACTATCGATCCTTACTCTTTCGTTCATATATACAAATATAATTCATTTTATTTTTTAATTCATTTTATTTTTTTTGAGTCCTCTACTTTTACTGTTCATATTTATTTGTAATGTCCAGTTTTACTTAGTTACGATAATATAATTGCCTTGTATTTGAGTCAAAAATAAGTGTTCCATATTTGTTCTACTAATTTTTATGTATGGATTTACCTATAAGACTAGTGTTTTATATTTAACACACCATTTTCTTTGTCGTCACTTTTCAATGGTGTATCTGTTTTTTTCTTTCGAGTACGAACACGTTTACGTTTTGGCTTAGTTTGTAAATCAACCTCAACATCTGATGATTTATTTTTACTTACTCCACCTAGGGCATCGTCAATAACGTTATCTACTATCGGCGCTATTCCTGGTGGCCATTTTACAGGCTTTGAATGACCATTAGAGGCTTTATGAGGGCTGCTTAGCGGTTTTATTGCTAATGATATCTCTTGTTCAACATCGCTCCTTGAACGGCTGTAGTTCCTTCTTGTATTTTCGATAATTCTACCAGTGTTGTCTATCTGGGGAGTTGGTAGTGTCAATGTTGTTGCGTTAAATGCCGGTGCTTTTTCACCACCTATTACCATGTTTATGACAAAATTTCGATTATGCATTTGCAATAGGTCGTTGGATTCAAATTGAGGCTCAAACTGCTTTGCCAAGATTGGGGCATCATCAGCCGACACTCGGAATGATATCATAGTCCCGACATTTCCAAACACCGCATCGCGAACAGTTTCACTCATCTGACTGATGTATTGATTAGCGACTGTTAGATTAAGCCCATACTTACGAGCTTCCGAAAGAATCGTTGCAAACGAATCAGTTGCAAAGTTTTGGAATTCATCTACATAAAGGTAAAAAGGTCGTCTATCTTCTATTCGTTCTATGTCACTTCGGCTCATAGATGCCAACTGTATCTTTGTTACCAGGAAGGCACCCAGTATCGAGGCGTTATCCTCACCTATCAAGCCTTTTGACAGGTTGACGATTAGAATCTTGCCTTCATCCATTATTTTACGAATATCAAAAGTTGATTTTGGCTGCCCTATTATATTTCTAATAATCGGGTTTGCCGTAAAAGCACCAACCTTATTTAATACAGGCGAAATAGCTTCAGCCACGAATTTGTCGTTCCAGCTTGCAAATTCAGTTGTCCAAAAATTCATAACTACAGCATCATTACAATATTCTAGTGTTTCTTCGCGAAACTTTTTGTCAGTTAGCATTCTGGTTATATCGAGCATTGTTGTCGTAGGACGATCAAGCAAAGCCAAAATTGTATATCTTAGGATATATTCAAGCCTCGGACCCCAAGATTCTCCGAACATCCTTTTTAGAACACCAATAACCTCAGAGCTTATATTAGTTTTCTGGTTAGGATTTGTTACTTCCAGAGGGTTAAAGCCTAACGGAAAAGCTGTGTCAGCAGGGTTAAAGTAAACAACGTCTTTTAGTCTACTACCCGGTATAAACCTCATATTATCAACTGCGAAATCTCCATGCGGATCAATAATTGCATAACCGTGTCCATGGAATATGTCTGATAATGCAAATAGTGCCAAAGTACCAGTTTTACCCGCTCCAGTTTGTCCAATAATATATACATGTCTTGAACGATCTGACCTGAGCATTCCGAATTGATGGTTTACGCCACGGAAATTTGTCATCCCGAACGCACTAATGTTTTCGTCAATCGCGATATTTCCAGTGATCACAGGCAACTTAGATGGTGGTTCCGCAGTTTTGCTATTTGCCCAAACTACATTAGGTGTTTCAACGTTTGTGTGAGGTAGATGGAAAACACTAGCCAACTCCTCGATATTTAAAATAAATCCGGCATCATCAAATCCTCGTTTTCGATACTTTACTAAATCATCTTTTTTGAAACTTGCATTTGATATTTTGAAACCATTAAGATTAGTACTATTAAATTGTTTAAATGTCCCTACTATTGCTTGCATTCTTAGGTTAGCGTTAGTAGTACTCTCCCCTAGATAGACGAGTCTTATTTTGACTTGATAGCCAAGCTTGGTGGCCTTTTTTTCTGCTTCAGAAACCCTAGTTTTATCTCGTTCTGATAGCTCCTTAGTGGCATATCCTCCAGATGATTCAGGTGGTTGCCATAGGGCTGATAATAATCCGACAAACCATGAAACATTACCACCGCCAAAGGATGATAACGACCCTTTTTTAATAGATTTTATCCAGCGTTCCGAGGCTTTATGCCAGTCATCTTTTATTGGTCGTGTAAGAATCTGTATCCAGACTTCTTCGCCAGTTGATTCTAACTTTGCTAGCGCCCCTGTTATTCCAGCAAGTGGGTCAACTTCAAAATTTTGAAATGTTTTTATTGGAAGCATTTCACTATCGGTTAATGAAATCTCGGCTGAATAAACAACGCTATGCTGTTTTTCATGAGTTACGTAATCCTCATCAGCTTCACTTATCTGTACGCTTGGGTATTGTGAATAAATTTGACCTTCCACAAAACTTCGCAGAGTTCTTGGAACCCATGCGTAGAAACGAATCTGTCCATCGATGGACGCTACTTCGAAGCTTAGATGTTCTTGGATTCCCTTATTTAATTTAAGTTCTTCCCTGTCGCGCAAGATACCGTGTAGGCTCGCGAATAACTGTTCGGCTGCCAGTTCGCTTTTGTCGTTTGCTTTGGGTATTTCAAGTATCAGCAGGTCGCTATCTAAATTTTGAAATGAGTCAACGCGATTATAATTTCGCCAAGTTAAATAAGCCAAAATAATCACAATCGGCAACCATACATACCACTGCATTAGAATATTGATAATAGATAACACTACATCCATAATTACCCTTACATTATCTCATTAGGGGCGCAACTTAGCAATGTTAGTTTGTTACTGGTTCAAAAATATACGTTGCTTTTGCAACACGTTTGAATTGGGTTTTACTTTGAAGATTTAACAGAATCGTAGTTTCTTTTACTTGACGGCTTTTTAAAACTCTTTTTACAATTTCGTCTCGGTGAAGTGGTTCCGGTGATTTTTTTAAGACGTCAGCAATAATATCAGCTACTGTTCCTCGGCTAAATCCCCAACTATTCAACGCATAAATTCCACGACCAATTAATACAAAACGCCCATCTTTTATTAGTTCGTTATGAATAGCCTGTGTAGTAACGTCTTTTCGTTTAAAGCTACTGCCTTTAATCGAACCAGCAATTTCAGAAAAATGCATTGGTTTGCCGTTTTCATTTAAAATTACATAAATTTTATCGCGAATATTTTTCGGGTTAACTGTCGGCCATTTAACTAGACCCCAATTATCACCAAGGTGAGCAAGCAATTTAGAAACACTAGCAAGTGCCCTGACATTGTTCGGGTGTTCGTAAGATAATTGACTATGTAATTCTTCTATCGTTAATGGTTCACCATGTTTTTTTATTGTAGAGACAATTTTATCAACTTCGCTTTGAATCTTTTTTGCATCACCATACTCGATTATTCCAACACTATGGAAGTAATTATCACTTTGATCAACAACAGCAAGTGCTGGTGCAAGTTCTGAAATAAATGCAACTCTAGAACGGTCTTGTTGGTTAGTTGTTTTTCCAAGTAGACGATCTGTCAAGTCTTGAACGCGTGCAACACGTCCCATTTCTGAAAGCTCCCTAACAATAACCTTTTCTACGTTATTGATGGTTGTAACTTTTCCACTTTCGGTGGCAACTTTCAATTTAATTAAAATAGCTTTTTCAAGTTGACGAACACGTTCACGCGTAATTCCAAGTAACTCACCAATTTGTTCTAGTGTTTCTCGGCGGTCAAATAATCCAAAACGACGTGTTATAATTTCACGTTCACGCTCTTGGTCAATAATTGCCAATATATCGTTGATATTTGCTTCTAGATTGATTGTTTGCTCTTTTTCTGACGTATCGCTCATAGCTCTTTCTTTCTTTCTGCCCACTTCAGAAATAGTTTTTTCTATATATTTACATTGTATTATAAAATACTTTTTTTATAATGTCAAATATTTTGTATACTGCACTAATTATATCACGAAATAGACACAGTATGTAAATAGTGTTATGAAAACCATTAGGCTTTTTTGCGTTTAGTTTTAGCCTTTTTAGATACAGTTCGTCTTTTTTTGCCGACAGGAGCGGCTTTTAATATTTCTATTGCTTGTTCATGAGTAATCGACGATGGTTCGGTGTCTTTTGGAATTTTAGCGTTTTTTACGCCATCAGTTATATATGGGCCATACCGACCTTTTAATATTTTAATTCCATCTTTAAAATCAGCAATATTTTTCTCGGCTTCAGTCTTTAGTTTATTTACATATAAATCGAGTGATTCTTCTAACGTAATTGTGTGAGGATCATGTGGTTTTATACTAACAAATAATTTACCTATTTGAATATATGGTCCGAATCTTCCGACGTTTGATTTAATCACTTCGCCATCTGATGTTTCACCAACAATTCTTGGTAATTTAAATGCATGCAAAGCTTCATCTAATGTGACAGTCTCAATTTTGCGTCCTGTTGGAATTGGTGCAAACTGTGGTTTATTGTCTGGGTCGTCACCAGCACCAAGTTGTAACATAGGTCCGAATCTGCCGAATCTGGCAATAATTAACTTACCGGTTTTTGGATCAGTTCCGATTTCGCGGGATTTTGCGACCGTACTGCGGTCAATTTCACTAGAGTTTTCAATTAGTTTATGGAATGGTTCATAAAACCCAGTTAGCATTGTGTTACGGGCAAGTGCACCTGTTGCAATCTTGTCAAATTCAGTTTCAACACTGGCAGTAAAATCATAATTTACGATTGGTTCAAAATGATTAACCAGGAAGTCGCTCAATACTTCACCTGATGGTGTAGGTACTAGCTTACCCTTGTCTGATCCAGTTTTTTCGTTAGTTATTTCACGACTAACTGAACTATCTTTCAGATTTATATTAATAATGTCACGAGGATTACCTTCGGTTTCGCCTTTTTCGGCGTACCCACGAACTTGAACGGTATTTATTATCGTTGCATATGTTGACGGACGGCCAATACCAAGGTCTTCAAGTTTTTTAACTAAACTACCTTCAGAATATCTGGCTGGGGGTCGAGCAAACACTTGTCTGGCGTTTGCTGATTCTAGATTCAAAATGTCGCCTGATGAAACGGCTGGCAGGATATCGGCATCTTTTTTGCTTCCGCCGTACATTTTCAAAAAACCATCAAAAATAATAACTTCACCCTTGGCTTCAAAATTAAATTTGTCGTTACTAATAGAAATTGTAATAACGGTTTTTTCAAGTTTGGCTGGTGCCATTTGGCTAGCTAGTGTTCGACGACGGATTAAATCATATATTTTTTGATCATATTCATTACTACTACCCTGTTCGCGTGACATATCAGTTGGCCTAATAGCTTCGTGGGCTTCTTGGGCGTTGGCACTCTTGGTTTTAAACTTGCGGACTAGACTGTAATTTTCACCAAATTTACTTTTTATATAATCAGCCGCCATAGCAATTGCTTGACCACTTAAATTAACAGAATCGGTTCGCATGTATGTAATTTTACCTTCTTGGTAAAGTTTCTGAGCACTAGACATAGTTGCACGGGCGCCGAAACCTAATCTACTATTTGCGTCTTGTTGTAATGTACTAGTTGTAAATGGTGCACTTGGGTTACGGACAGACGGACTAGTTGTAATGTCAGTTACGCTAAATCTTGCATCAATCAAGCTTTCGAGGAATTTTTGAGCTTCATTTTCGGTATTAAATCTATTTGGTAATTCTGCCTTTATGGTATCGCCACTATGTATAAATTCGGCCGTTACTTTAAACGTAAACGAACCTTCAAAAGCTTCAATTTCGCGTTCACGCTCAACTAGTAAACGTACAGCTGGTGATTGAACGCGACCAGCAGATTTTCCACCTGGAACTTTTCGCCACACTACTGGAGATAATTCAAATCCGACTAATCGATCAAGAATCTGTCGAGCTTGTTGGGCCTGGACTAGGTCCATGTCAATTGTTCGAGGATTTTTAATCGCCTTTTCAATCGCGTCTTTTGTGATTTCATGAAATACTATGCGATTTGTTGTTTTTACGTCTAGTTTCAATACTTCAGTCAAATGCCAGGCAATCGCCTCTCCTTCGCGGTCTTCATCAGTTGCTAGCCAAACTGTGTCGGCTGCCTTTACGGCTTTTTTAAGTCCGGCAATTATCTTTTTCTTGTCACTGTCGATTTCATAAGTTGTTTTAAATTCGTTTTTTACATCAATAGCTTGCGTTCCGTCAGAGGTTTTTTTGACTATACTACGGATATGACCAACACTTGAAAGCACAGTAAAATCACTGCCGAGATATTTCTCGATAGTTTTACCTTTGGCTGGCGATTCGACGATTACTAAGTTTTTAGTCATAGACAATGCCTTATACTACCCAACTTGTTTTGTTTTGTAAACCTAAATAATTCTTCACATACATTTAATAGGTTGTATATTTTTATTTTTATTTTGTTTATGCTAAGCTAAATCTAATCATTGATAGTAATATACAAAGGAAAATATGAAATCAAAATCTAACTCTAACTCTAACTCAAAACGATCTGCCTTTACAATAGTCGAACTCCTAGTCGTAATAGTAGTAATAGGTATACTAGCAGCTATAACAATAATAAGTTATACAGGAATAAGTAAAAAAGCCACAGAAGTATCATTGAAATCAGATCTATCAGGTGCCTCAAAACAACTTGAGATGTATAAAGTAGATAATAGCCAATACCCATCATATAATAATTGCTCGTCTAATCCTCCTGCAAAAAGTATCTGTCTTAAATCAAGTGGCAATAATAATTTAGAATACATAGTTTCTGGTTCCAGCCCACAAACCTATATATTAAAAAACACAAATGCTAGTACAAGCTACTTAGCAACAGAAAGCACCACACCAACGGTAATTGCCGTTTCTTGTCCAACTGGATTTATAAAAGTACCAGGTAGTGTTACATATGGCACGAGTGATTTCTGTGTTATGAAGTATGAAGCTAAAAATGTTAGTGGCGTAGCAACTTCACAAGCCGCTCTAACGGCTTGGGTGAATATCTCTCAGACGAGTGCCATTTCAACAGCTGCTGCAGTTTGTACTGGTTGTCACCTAATTACCGAATCCGAATGGATGACTATTGCACAAAACGTTCTATCTGTTCCAACCAACTGGTCAGGTGGTTCTGTCGGAAGTGGTTTTATTTATAGTGGACATAATGATAGTGCCCCTGCAAGCATCTTAGCAGTTACAAATTCAGCTGATGGTTACAGTGACACTGGCAATGTATCGCCATCCAACCAAAAACGTACTCTAACACTAACTAACGACGAAGTCATTTGGGATCTGGCTGGTAATACCTATGAATGGACATCAGGACAGACTAATGGAATTAATACTCAACAACCTGGTGTAACAGGTGCTGGTTACGCTTGGCGCGAGTGGAACATCGTTAATAATCCAGGTACTATTTCACCTAATCCATCTGCTAGCGCAACTGGTATAACAGGTGCAAGTAGCTGGACTAGTGGCAACGGCATAGGTAATATATATAGCAGTGTCTTAGATTCGAGTTTGCGTGGCTTTTTCCGTGGTGGTTATTGGGGTTTTGGAGTTAATGTCGGTGTTCTTACATTTTATTCGACCTCAAACCCAGACACCACCATGAATACCATTATAGGTTTTCGTGTAGTAAGGTGATATTTTCAACAATACAATTAATAAAATTATTAGCTATCTTAATGTCCACTGATTGCCGCCAAGGGCGCGAATCGTGCCAGATATTTCCATCATTGTTAGAGTTGTTGAAAATTCACTAGCATCAATATCCGATATTATCTGTAATTCATCACCGTCGCGAATTCCAGATTGTAACAATTCTATAATTTTTGATTCATTTTCGTTTGCGCCAAGTGGTAATATTGCCTGTGGTTTTAATAAATCTGGGGCAATAATTTCTAATACATCTTCGGCACAAGTAATTGGATGAGCACCTTGTTTTATTAGGTTATTACAGCCTGCCGATAATGGACTTGTTATATTACCCGGCACGACAAATACTTCACGTCCTTGTTCCAGGGCGTGCATGGCAGTTGATAATGTGCCACTACGACTTGCCGCTTCGGTTATAATTATCGCATCCGACAGGCCTGAAACAATTCGATTACGTTCCAAAAATTGAAATGGTCTAGCCTCGGTAGTTGGTTCATATTCACTAATAATCGCTCCACCACCATCAATAATGTCTTTTGCTAATCCTCTATGGCTAGCGGGATATATGATATCAACGCTATTTGCCATTACAGCCAATGTTGTACCACCTGCGTCTAGCGCGGCGCGATGTGCAGTGCCATCTACACCCAGCGCTAAACCACTAATAATAACTACACCTCGTTTAGCCAGATCAAATGACAAACTATACGTCACCTCTTTGCCATAAGATGTCGGTTTACGTGAACCAACAATGGCAACTGTCGGTATTCTTTTTTCAGGAATTTTACCTATAAAATATAATTTATCAGGTTTTTTTGCAATAGTATCTATTATTTGGAGATACTTATGGTTTAGGGGTGATATTTTATTGATTTTCATACGTTTTATGTCACAAAGTGTTGACTTATTGTCAAATACGTGCTAATATCAGTCTCGATTGGTTACATTGCGAGATTAACCAAACGCACCTTATACCCCCTATTCTAACTTATGTTAGATTACATGCAATGTGTTTTAAGGAAGATTACCCTCCATACTTAAAACTACATAGCATTGCATGTATACTAATCCCTTTAACCAGCAAGCATCTGTGAGATTTTCAAGATTGCTTAGCTTGCCCCCTGGGTGGGTTAAAGGGTAAAATAGCGCCCTCAGCGATGCCCACCCTTGCTGTGGGCGCTTTTTTATGCTTGCAAATTCATCAGACTTATGCTATAATATTGATAATTGTACACAACCGGTGTGCAATAGATCTTCAAGGAATGGGGTGCGCAGTTATGTTGCAGCTTATCACATCGTACGTTAACTGGGACCACGTGTTGGTCATAGCTATCGCAGTGGCAGCTGTAGTGCAATTCTTTGGCTACTCACTGTCTCTTATCGCAGCCACCAGTATTGGTGATGGCGTTAGGCGTTCGACGTTCTGGCTGGGCATGTTCTGTCTGTCGTTGAGCGTGATTGTACGTCTCACCACGGATGACGTAAGCGGTGATATTCTTCTTCTGAAGGTACTACTGGTTGCTTTCGGGGTGACATTGTCTGTAGTTGGTGGGCTCTTCAAGATTTTGGGTGCAACCAAAAGAGAAGCGCAGCACTAGTTCACCCGCGTGAACACCTGTCCCGCCTTGGACGGCGCGGGTGGTGGATTTAGAGCTCCTAAGGCTCAATCCACCACCCCGCCACTAACACCCTACGTAGGGTGTTTTTTTATTCTAAATTTTTATAACTAGTATGTTCTAATTTATCGTTACAAAATTGAAAAACCAATTCTACAACTTGTGGAATAATAGTTTCCGTCAATTGATCTGATTCTTTTTTACTGAATTTTGCTAACACAAAGTCAGCATCGTCCATCTTTTCGTGTAGCTCATTTTTTATTCCGATTTTTATTCGAGTGTAGGTTTGGTTGAGATGTGTATTAATAGACTTTATTCCATTATTTCCAGCATCACTACCCTGTTTTCGTATTCGGACTGTACCAAACGGTAATGCCAAGTCGTCATGAATAACAAGTAAATCAATTGCTGGATCTAGCTTATAAAAATCAATTAATTTTCTAGCCGCTGTGCCAGTTTCGTTGTAATAAGAAGTTGGTTTTACTAAAACAACTTTTTCATCATTAATAACCAACTCTGTTGTTTTGGCATGAAATTTTGGTCGGTTGGCCCATTTTAGGTCATTTTTAGATGCAATTAAATTAAGTGCTAGGAATCCGACGTTGTGTCGAGAAGTTGCATAATCTGGTTCAGGATTGCCTTGGGCAAAAATAAGTTTCATTATTCAACCTTCGATTGTTTAGCTAGCTTAGCTTTTTCTAACTCTTCTTTTTCACGGTTGGCTTTTATTTGTTTTTCATCACGGAAACTGAACTTAATTGGCGTACCAGTGTAGTTATAGGTTTCACGCAGTTGTCGTTCAAGATATCTTTTGTAACTCCAGTGAAGGTATTTCAAATTTGATCCATAAATAACAAACCAAGGTGGTGTAGTATCTGTTTGGACGATGTAACGAAGTTTAGGATGGGTGTTTTTAAGGCCTGCAGGTGGATGACGCTGGATACTTTTTTGCAATAAATCATTTAATATACGTGTTTTGGTATCTTGTTTACGCCTGGCATCAATATCAAGGGCTAGGTCAAATAATTTTGTGACATTTTGTCCAGTTACACTGCTAGTAAAAATTAATGGCGCCCAAGGAGTAAAATCAAAAGTTCGTACAATACTTGGCGCTAGTTCATCACGAGTGTAGGCGTCTTTGCCTTCCACACTGTCCCATTTACTAATAACAATAACCATTCCCTTACCTGCTTCGTCGATAATTCCGGCGATTCGTTGGTCAAGTTGAGTATTCAATTCATTAACATCCATAAGTAATAAACAAACATCTGACTCTTCAATTGCCGCAAGGCTGCGTAATACGCTAAATTTTTCGATGCCTACCTCTTGTTTACCAGGTTTTCTAATACCAGCAGTATCAAGCAATTCGATATCTTGATCCCCATATCGAACAGATACGCGATTTACGTCTCGAGTTGTACCAGCGACATTGGCGACAATCGCTTGTTGCTTACCAGCAAGAGTGTTAAATAGATAACTTTTGCCAACATTTGGACGTCCAATCAGTGCAATACGAAGGATGTCATCTGGGATATATTCACTTTTAGCTGGGATTAGGTCTGTAATTGCATCAAGTGCATCTGTTATTCCTTGGTTGTGTTCTGCGCTGGTACGAATGATTTCTTTGATGCCTAGGCGTTTGAATTCATCAATCGGTAGACTGTTTTTCAAATCAGCTTTATTAGTCAGCAAGATTACTGGTTTTTTACTGCGAAGGGCTTTTTTGGCGACTAACTTGTCTTGATCACTGGTGTATTGGCTACTATCGACTACGACCAAGATAATATCAGCGGCATCGGCTGCTTCTGTGATTTGGTCCTGAATCGATGCCTCGAACTCGTCGTCGGGGTCTTTTAGCCCAGCAGTATCAACTAGCCAAAAACTGTGATTATGGTACTCTACGCGCCCTAGAACGTTATCACGGGTAGTTCCTGCCTCGCGGGCAACTATTGCTTGCTGATTGCGCAAGAAACGATTAAAAAGCGAACTTTTTCCTACGTTCGCTTGACCGATAATTGCAACTGTTGGTAATTTTGATGCCATAACTAGTGTTATTATAACAGAGAAAGAGATAGAGAGCGAACATAAGCTTTATATTCGTTATTACATATGCCAGTTTATTTTTTGGTATTTATCATCCAATAATAGTTCGCTAATTTCTTGTTTGATAATTTCAATGTCACCATCATTTAAGGGTTCAAATTTATCGTAAAATCCTGTTTCTCTTTGTGGTAATTCCATAGAATTACCGTATTTCTGAATTATTGCATCTTTTGCTCTACCGTAAAGATGAATATGTAGATATGGGCCCTCTGGCTTAAAAACGCCCCAATTTTTCATATCTTGATAATTAACTAAGCCTATATCAATTCCCCTTTTTATTAATCCATTTTTCATTGCTTCACCGCTTAGCATAGTTATCCATGCCATTTCTACAGCAAGTTTTGGTGAAAGCTTTGAGCGGTCTGCAAAATGATGCTTCGGAGTAATCTTTATATGTCCACCGTCGGTTCTTGTGATATGTGGTTTTTCAACTGAGTTTAATAAAAAATTTTCAGATTCGAATATCAACTTATCTTCCATGATCTTACTCCTTTATCTTTAAGGCCTCAAACTCCCCTGATTTTATATCACCAAGCGCATAATTACCAAAATTTGTTCTATGTAACTTCTTAACGGTATAGCCTAGTGATCCATATGTTCGTCGAATTTGACGGTTTCGTCCTTCATGCATAGTTATTATCCAACTTTTTCTATCTGTTTCATTCATTTTTTCAAGTTGTAATTTACTAGGTCCATCGTCTAGTGTGACACCATAGTCACTTATCATTTGTTGATGTAATGGTGCCAGGTTATTTTCAAGACGAACATTATATATCTTTGTTTTAAAGAAACTAGGATGAGTCATTTGGTATGCAAAATCGCCATCATTGGTCAAAAGCACAATACCACTACTGTTTCGGTCTAAACGCCCTACCGGCTTTAGATTATGATATTCATCGGGTAATAACTCATAAATAGTTGGACTATCACCTTGCTGGCGACGTGAGCAGACGTAACCAAGAGGTTTGTTTAAGGCTATGTATTTAAATTCAGTCTTACCTTTCACTTCTTTTCCATCTACGGAGATTTTATCACCTTCAACAAATCTAGCACCTAATGTGGCAACCATATCATTAACAGTTACTTTCTGTTGGTCTATTAAATTATCTGCCTCACGTCTAGAAACGCCTAGATGTAGTGCTAAGTATTTATTCAATCGTAAAAAATCATTTGATTCTGTTGTCATCAGGTTAATTATAACAGGTTAAGTACTAAGGGTTATTTTGAGGATTAGTGGCAGATCCGTCTTTAAGCTCTTCTATCATTCGGGCTGATAAGTCAGGTTTGACAATACCATCATTTAACTCTTTGTCCATTTGATTAGACACATCTTGATTATTAGGTATTTCTGAAACAGGATTAATAACTTTTTCACCTACATTTGCAGGGTTTGGAGTCGAAAATGGTGCGGTTGGTTGCGGTAATTGAGTTGGTTGTTGCATTTTTGGAGCTTCAGCTGTTGATGTTGGAGCGGTGTTTAGGGGATTAATAGCTGCAGATTGTTGATTTGATGTTAATGTATCAGAAATAACATTCTGTGGTGTATTTTGAACAGCCGGTCTAGGGGCAACTCCATCAACACGAGGCTTGATGGCAGCTGTTACTACAGGTAAACCAAACCTTTGTCCAGCAGGTACTGCTGTGGCAGGTGTGTCTGCCAGTACGTCATGTACGGTCCTGACTACATCTTCAATACCAACTTGAGATTTAACTAGATACCTGTCGGCACCAAGGGACTCGCCTCGGGCTCTTTGGTCTTCACTACTTAGAGCTGTCATCATAATAACTTTTATATTTTTAGTTTCAGGTGTAGCCCTAAGTATATCCAACATGTCGAAACCACTAATTTTTGGCATCATTACATCTGTCAATATTAAATCAGGGTGTTCTTTGACTGCCATAGCAAGGGCTTGCTCACCGTCTCCTGCTGATGTTATCTCGTACCCCTCAGCTAATAAGCGAATTCCATAAATTTCTCTAAGGCTTTTGTCATCTTCAACTAGCATGATTTTTGTCATATTAACCTCCATTGTAACTAAACATAGATAAAAATACCATAGTTCTAGTGTTTATTATTATCATCAACTTGTTACTCTGTTTGGAACAGATATAGAGTTTGTTCTAGCACTAACTCTTGGTCTAGTAAGTTGTGGCTTAGATTGCTGTTGAGCAAGTGCTCTTTGTTTGGCAACATACGCTGCGATTTGTTCAGGTGTCAACGCTTGACCACGCGGTACAGTGTTTAACACAGGTTCAATAACCTTTTTTACTGGTTCTGGCGTAGTATCCATTTGTAAAATTTGAGTTGGTGGAATAGCAATTGCTGGCTTTGGAGTTTCAAACACTTTTTTTGCCTCTACTCGGTCATTAAATGTTTTTTGTTCCGATATGCGAACAGCATCTTGGATGCTAATTCTAGGTAATTCAAGATAAAAAGTACTTCCATTATTGTAAACGCTCTCTGCCCAAATACGACCACCCATAATCTCGGCTAATCTTCTGCATAGATAAAGACCTAGCCCAGTTCCGCCGATTTGTCTAGTATTAGTATCATCTACCCTGTAAAATTTTTGGAATAAATGTGACATATCTTCGGCCGGGATACCTATGCCACTATCTTTCACACTAATCGTAACATGATCTTCATCACCATTAACATCGACAATGATTTCTCCTTTTTGTGTATATTTTATGGCATTTTCAACTAGATTATTAATAATCTCGCGAATATGATCATTATCTTGGTTCACTGTGTATTCAGGTGTAATATATTTTTCCATTGTATTATCTGGCAGTGGTTTAAAAATAAGTCGCAAACCTTTTTCGGTTGCTTTTTGTCTTAGGCCTTGAACTACATCATGAATAAAAGTAACTACATTTACTACTGTAGGGTTATTGGATAACCGTCCATCTTCTGATTTTGCAATATCTAATAAATCTTGGAATAAGTTCCCTAAGTGTTCCGCAGAGTCGTGGGCTTTTAAAATGAAATCTCGTGCCCTACCGTCAATTTGAGCTGTTTGTGGATTAAGGGCCAGGCCAAGATAACCCTCAATCGAGGCTACAGGTGTGCGCATCTCGTGACTTGCAGTACTTATGAATTCGGCTTGTTCTCGTTCCTCGGCTTTTTCTTTTGTTACGTCACGAAAAACGACTATAACTCCTGATCCAGATTCTCCAACCGGAGAAGCTACAAGTGAAATCATCAATTGCTTTTCACTGCTAGTCATGAGGGTTAGTTTGTTCGTTCGTATTTGTTGGTTTGTATTTAAGGCTTGTTGTATAGGGTCACTAGATATATCAAGGGCTTCATTTTTTTGGTTAACTAGTTTTAGTACAGATTTATAATTTAGCGCCAAAGCATCTTGTTTTCCCCAACCGATAATACTTTGGGCTGCGGGATTTATTAATTGAATGACCCCTGTATTATCAATTGCTACTACTCCGTCTCCTATAGCGTTAATAACAACTTCGGATTTACTTGCAACTTCATTTAGCTCGTTGGCAAGATTTTTGTATGCCTTATCATTACTGTCTTCCTTTTTATCATCTTTGTCGGATTTCTCATGCCAAATAATTGCCCCAGCAATTAACGGTAAAAGTGTACTTAAGATGGTAATTATTATTGATGAATTTGTTAATTTTGCATTGATATACTGAAAAGCAACGAAAACACACGCAGTAATAAAAACAGGCAGCAGTCCCCATAGTCCAAAAATACCTGCGAATAAACCAACCAACATCCAAAGTGCAATAAATGGTGAAGACACACCCCCTGTACTTATAACTAGTATTGCTGTATTCGAAGCAAAAAGAAAATATATCAATAATGAAACTGGAAATATAATTTTCTTAGGTGCCCATAGATATGATATAAAACTTATCAATACTGTTATCCCAGCTAAAACAACAGCAGGAAGATTTACTATCAATGTTTTATTAATTTCATCTGATTTTGAAAAGTATATCCAAAAATAAAGTGCGACTATCGAAAGCGCAATTAAAAAGGCCACCTCGCAAATACGGCGATGCCAAAAACGGGTTAATTTTACTGGTTCTATGTTGCCCCCTAATGTTTATTAACCTGCTCAATATTATGACGATTATGTTTTGTTTTTACAAGTGTTGAAATTAGATTAAAAGACATAACAAATAAACCGCATATTAATTAGCGGAATAGATGTAGATTTATAAATTTTATTTTTTACGTGATAAATTTATTGACATGCTAAGCGAAATAATCGTAACAACAATCAGCAAGACAGCACAGACTGCTGAAAGTGTAGGATCAAACGAAACTGGATTAGTTGCGCCCAAAGAAAGTAACGAAATAATCGCAATCGACAACAATGCTACTATTAAATGTGCCCGAGATAGCTCTTGTCGTAATTCCTGTAAATTCTTCTTATTTACTTTTTTGAATAATTTTTTCATTAACTCACCCTTCTGTTTTTATATAACTCTACATTAATCTGCTAGTGGTTTAATGTCAATACCTGAAAGATAATTGTTGTTAATTATTTCAGTTTCCTCGTAATATGCGTTTTTGTTTTTCAAGTTCCATTATTTGTATGCGAGTTTTTTCTTGTAACTCATTTTCTTTTTTATCAATATCAATAATCTTTAATTCTAGATAAGCAGCTTTTGTGTCACAGTCCATTGCTTCATGTTCTAACTGAAGAGCTTCTTTATAGAATTTATTTGCATGTTCACTCTCGATTGCGGCTCGTTGATAATCGCCTGCCCTTGAAAGAGATTCAGAGCGGAGGTTTGCTTTATCGGCATCATTCAATTTTGATTGCATAATGCCACGTTTCCTGACTGCTTCGATATGTAGATGTTTAAAATCCGTCATAACAAAAACTCCTCCTACTACATTTAGACAAGTCCACTATTTTGTCTATAACTTTATTATACTCTTGTTTTTAACAGTATAAAAATACACGATTAGATAAGTTTTAATTTAATATTAGTTTTTTACAACTACATAATGTAAGTATTCTGTGGTTTTATTTGAATTTGCGTTTTTATTAGAAAATTTATTTGCTTTGAAACGATTGTGCTCTTTTTTAAAAACTCCATATTCACCTCTTTGACTCATAATCTCAATTATGTCATCTTGAGTCATAATTCCCTCGTTATTGTAACTTAGAAATATATAACTAGTGTTTGCATTTTTGATAAGCTCACTAAATACTTTTTTCACCTTAAGACGCGAGCAATACATAGATTTTTGATTTTTATAATCCCTCAGGCCTGTTTTGCCAGATATTTTTGGACTATCATTTTTGGCAATAGTTTCAAGTATATGGTAATTTGTGGCATATTGCCGTTGGTTGTAGGGTGGATCAAGATATAAAATGTCACTTTTTATATTTTTGCTAATCTCGTTAGCGTCATAGTTGAAGACTTTATTTACTTTATTTCCGTAAATAATATCTGCAGGTTTTATATATAGTTGTCTTTGAGCTGACTTCTTTAGTTTTTTCAAGAATGCACCATAAACTGATGCAGTATTTGCGTACCTGTCGATTGATTCAAGTAGCGATGTAAGTAAAAAATAATACTCCGCACTGTTTATGATTGACTTATCTTTCCACTCACCTATCATTTTTCTAATGGCATCGCACCTCATACCATTTTCGTCTGAAAAATACTGTCTTTTAAATTCTTTTTCTTTTGTTCCACCGATGCAGTAGTTGCTATATATAAACCCTTTATATTTATCGATATTAGATAAGTAATCGCATATAATTTTTGGTCTATCTTTATTATCTACTTTTTTTATTGATGGCAATAATTTAACTAGTCCATTGAATTGCAAGTTGTCGTTATTTTCCAGATAATGTTTGTTTAAAACATAACTATAGTATTGGATATCGTTTGCTATGATAGTATAGCCTTTTTTCTTGAAATAAACCCCAACAGATCCAGTTCCTGCAAATAAATCACAGAAAGTGTAACTTTTTTTGTCTGTCACTTCGCGTATCGATTCTTCTATGAAGTTTAGCAAAGATAGTTTACTTCCGATATAATTCATTGAGCTCTTTTTCAGTTTAATTATTTAATTCTTGAAGTGATATTTTTTGTGTAGTGTTTATAAAGAGGTTGTCCATTTTTAATATGGTCGGCAGTTAATCTAGTTGTTTTAAGTTGGGAAATCTCTTTTCGTTTTTTTGATATGATATCCATTTCTGGATGATTACTAATCCCATCTGGCATAAATAGACTAAATGAGCTGATTTTATTTTTTCTACTAATACAATTTTCTAATATTTCAATTTGATTCAAGTTGCCATTAATCATTTGGTCATCATGGATAGCATGGTGAATAGTTTCTGCTGTATTTGGCATTGCAATAGCTTTTTGAACCATACCCTTGTATATTTTAATAAATCTATCGACACTCAGAGGTTGACTGTCTCTAATCTCTCTTTTGTGTAATCGTTCAGTATTTAATATTTCGTGGTTATCAGAAGTCATAGTAATTTTTCTATCGTAATCTATTCATAAAAATAATGCAATCATGTGATTTTGAAATAAATCTAACTAGAAACATTACCGCTTAATGGAATGTTTGACTGCCTTATAATAACTATAGGCATTGAATATTTCAACTACAGATTCAAGATATAGCATATGTTATTTTATCTTTAAAAACCCACCAGGTGTGTGATCTATGTGTGCCTGATCAATATTGATAATATCATCAGAGGTAAATCTGCTTTTTTTTAGTTTAGAAATATTTTGGCTGCTATCTTTGATACGATCAAGTAATTGTTTATTAACGTAATCAACCATAAATGGGCTACCATTCGTATTATTCGTGATTATTTCACTGTATGCTTGAATTGAATATTGGTTGTCATCAATCATTTGATTATCACGGTTTGCTTGTTCAATGGTTTCAGCTCGGTTTGGGAAGGCAATTGCTCGTTGGGCCAAACCCCTACAAATATTAACTACCCTCTTTAATGTAAGTGGTTCATTATTTTCGACTATCTTATTAGTAGCACTTCGTGCTTCGTCTATGGCTTCATTTTCGTATTTATCTAAAAACATGATAATTATCCTTAAAAACTTTTCTTAGAAATCAAACATGATTATACATTAAAGTTATGCTAATGTCAAGTATATATACATAAACCAAAAAATTTATTATTGAGTTTTTAACCTTTTATAATTTATATGTACTCTTTCTAATAATTTGTCGGATATTGGCTCGTATTCAGGTTTATTAGCGGATCCAGTTTTTAATTTCACACCGTTAACTGCTGCTTCTAATATAAATTGGTATGCTTCATATGGTCTTGGTAGGTCTGGTGGTTCGTATGTATCGTGAATGTATTTATGTACATCGTCGGGTAACACTGTCTGGCATATTTCTAAATCCCTAAGAGTTGAGTATAAAATATATCTACCAAACTTTCTTTTTGACCAGCAATCATGGTGGTTACTTGATTCATATTGAAATATTTGTCCTAATTCAGTTTCTGGTAATTCAAGTTCAATTGCTGGAATTGCGATCCCATTTCTAATTGGGTACGGCTCTAAATAAATTGATTTTTCCATTATTATATTCACGAACCTTTTTTAATTAATCTATGTATCAAATGTTATTATTCATAATAAATCTTAAATAGCAAAACACAAGTATAAGTATTAAATTTTATATATAAAATAATACTCATCATTTAGAAGATGAGTATTGCTCTGGTGATCTCACCGGGAATTGAACCCGGATTGCCAGGATGAGAACCTGGTGTCCT
>JBAXKN010000004.1:0-43163 GCA_037135295.1 Candidatus Saccharimonadota bacterium | reverse complement strand
TCACCAGTACCGTCATCAGGTGCAAAAGCAATTATATAAAGTTTTGTTGCGACTTCGCCTAGGTGAATCACATTACTAATACTTCGGGCTGAATTAGGTTTATCTGGTGTTAATTCCAGTTTAGAAGCTGTATCAATATCAAAAGCGACTTTCCCTAGCGCTATTTCGGAATATGTCTGTAAAGCGTACCTGATAGGCTCTTCGAAATTAGATAATTTAACACCTTTGACTTCATTACTCATATAACAATATTATAGCATAAACTATACAAAAATACAACTAGTAGTTAGGCAGTTATATAATTCGGTATCTGATTATTGTCTTGACTACTTTTGCATCTGGTGATGTCAAGTATTCCTCTTCGTGAGTTCCCGGCACATCAGACATTTTCACGCCATTTGATTCGATGAATTCATGTAGTTTTTTAATCGTTGGTTCTTCTTTACTGTATGATCCAATATGTAAAATTTGGGCGTATTTACCGCCTTTCCAAGTTTCAAATTTTACCGGCATATCAGTATCTTTTTGAATAATATCAGGTTGTTTTACATAATCAGGTACAGGGATTGCCCAGATACCAGTCCATTTATCCTTTGGCTTTAAATGTGCATCCGGCCAAAGAGCGACTAACTTTCCAAGCTCCATTTTTATTCCTTTTGGCTTGAAGGTTTTGAACTTGGTTGTATAGGCAGTTCCATAGAGGGCTTTAAAGACTTTTTCGCCAACATTATTTGGGTCACCAATACTTGTGATGGTCAATACTTTTCTGTCTGGCAAATCAATTAGTTCTGGTATAAATGATTTCATAATACTTATATTATATATCAACTTTTGTTTCTGATAAACCACGTAGGTATAGCTTAAGTGGTTTAATTATTTCACTTATGATATAGTTTGGTTATTATATATAAAGGTAAAATATGGACGAATCACAAACACCAAACCAAACAAGAGTTTACGCAATTAAACAATATATCGAAACAAATAAGAGTCAGTATTCAATTGATGTTTTAAAACAGCAATTATTAGATACGGGCTATACTCAACAAGAGATAGATGTTGCAACAGGTGTAGTGGTTGCTCCGATAGCTAGCCCAATGCCGGTGCAAAGTATAGTTGGTAAAAAATCACCATTAAACATTAAATTAATCATAATTATTGTCGTAGCCTTACTAGTTGTTGGTGTTGGCGGCTGGTTCGGACTACAGCTACTTGGAAAAGATGGTGTTTCTTCAATCATTCCTTTATCTGATAAATGTAGTGTTGATTTAGCTAAGGAATCTGCGGAAATAGATTCATTAGAACAGGTATCTGGCTGTGTTAAGCAATTTACATATACATATGAACCATCAACAAGTGACTATGGCTATGACTATGTTGATTATCACACGAAGGTGAAGTACCAATTCAATGCATTACCTGCAGTAGATGGATATAAAGATAGCTATGCTTCGGATACTGTTTCGTATTCATCGAAGGTTTCACCTGATGCATATGGAAGAGTAACGTATACAGCAACTGAGGATTCAGCATATGCAGATTCAGGTTTTTCAGATACCGTGAAGACAGATTATAATGATGTTTTTAGAAAAGAAATCGACTCTATTAAAGAAGAAGATAAGAGTGACCTAGATCGTCTAATAACTTTTAATGATTACACGAAAATCAGCGTAACCTCGGAATCAAAGAAAATTTCTGACAAAACATATCTAATAACTACTAGGTCAAAATATAGTTTTGGAGATGATAAGAAAATTACGGCTCATACAGACATAAAACGTATCGTTAGCATGAGAGCAGTCAAATACACTACCCAAGAAAACACCTATTTAACAGATGGTCCCCAGACAGAAGACTACTATTCATATGAGTTACAAATATTGAATTTGTCAGTCCAGGCGGAACATGTCGTTGATTCTATATATAAAAAAGACAGCAAGTATCTTGATAAAATTGCCGAAGAAATGACAAAAGGTATTGTAATAACTCCAGAACTTGTTGGTACTGGTGCTAAAATGGAGGTCGTAAACTAATATCAGGAAACTGTTATGTTTAGTTATGGTATAATTTAAATATAAATAGGGGTTAATATGGAAGAAATAGATAAACCTGTAAAAACTGTAAAAAAATCCAATACTAAGAAAATATTAATTATATCAGTTGCTGTTGTTTTAGTTGTGACAGTGGCAGGACTGCATTGGTGGCTATATAAAACTGACACTGACGCTGACAAAAAACAGGATGATAAGATTTTGTCACTTGAAAAATCGAATAGTTCTTTGACTAGTCAATTAGCAGAAGAAAAGTTAAAAAATAAAGTTGTCTTAGACGGACCTGAAATTACTTTATGTCCTAATTTAGTTATTGGTACTTCATTGTCTGATAATGTTCAAGCATCAATAACATCCGGTAATACCGCAGCATTGGAAGGTTATATGGCAGATAGTGTCAATGTAATTTTGGCTGCTACAGAAGGTATAGGACCTAGTACTCCAACTGCTGCAGTATCTGCAATCACAAGTTTCATCTCTGATGCAACTTCACCATGGAATTTCGCGCTACCAGCAGCAACACTTACTAAGTATAGTAGCGGTGGTTACACTCAATATTTCCCAACAAATGCCGAAGTTGGAAAATCAGCAAACGGAAAAGTTATATCGTTTAAATTTAATTGTGATAGCAAGATAGAAACAGTATTTATGTCTGTCAGTGATGAGTTACTGTAGATATTCGAAGTATATAAATAACGAAAGGTGTTTTTGTGGAAGACGAAAAATCAGAAATTAGTGATAATTCAGCCGAAGTAGTAGATGATATTGTAAATACTGAAAATACAGACGAGTCAGACGAAGTTGTCGTAAAACACAAAAAACCTGAAGTTGATAATTATCCAGAAGAGCCAATACATAAAGTTGCTGAAGAAAATAGTGATCAGAAAAGTGATAGACCTGCCTATGCTGAACCGCTCGAAAAACAAGAGGTAGTAAAAGCGCCAGCTAGTAGCCCAGGTGTTATAGTTCTGCAATGGGTTACGTATGCCCTCTGGGGATGGACGGTAGTTGCCGTTGCATTTTTAGTTGCAGCAATCCTAGCTTTTCATATGATAAGTGCCGATATCGGGGATCAAGTTATGTACGGTGTCGCAGCAGTAGTTATTTTATTGCCATCGGCAGCTGTTTGTGACATTTTTTACAGTAAACATGAGCCAGTAAAAAAGTCAGGTGTATCATCTGCGGTAATGATTATTCATGCCGTAATTTTTACACTTATGACCATTGGAACCGTTATTACTGCAGCTTTTTCTTTAGTAACACTATTGATTGTTAGTAGTAGTACTGAAGGTATTTTAATAACTATGTATACAGCATTAATTGTTGCTTTACTACTAATACTTGTATTACTTAGAACTATTATGCCTAAAAAACTATTCGCATTTCGACGTTATTTTATAATTTTTATGATATTTGTTGTAAGCGTGATTGTATTCTTTGGAATAATTGGACCTATTGCTGACGCAAGGCTAACTCGTAACGATAAACTGATTGAACAAGAACTATCTAGCGTAAGTTATGCGATCGATTCATATGTAGAAACCAATAGTAAATTACCGAATAGTTTGACGGATTTAGAATTAACAGGTAATACCAAGAAGTTAGTTTCAGATAACTTGGTTGATTATACAAAAGAAAGCCAATATGGAAAAATGATCTACGATGAATATTCATCATCTACGATGACATATTATTATAAACTTTGTGTAGATTATCAGCGAGAATCAAAAGATGATTATTATAGTGGCTATAGTTCTTCTTATGATAATGCCGATGATGATGGTTACTCAACATCCCCAGATACATATCACCATGTGAAAGGTGAGGTTTGCTATAAATTAAAAAGCGAAGATTATAATAATAGATATTATGAAGACCCAACTCCAATAGAAATTCAACCTGACACTACAAACTAGGCGTTTTGTTTACTTTAAATCTTGTACACTAACCAAGCCATCACGTCGGCGACCGTCAAATATGATTGTTGGTATTTTGACGGTTTTGATCTTGTTGTCTACGATTTGTTGGTTGTTTTTAATGATGTTTGCAACTTTTGTGCCGCCTGTGTCTGATTCGATTTGTTTAATCTGTTCGGCGCTATAGCCAATATCAATTAGCCAGGTATTAATTAGTTTTTTAGTCTGAGTTTTATCTAACATCGAATTAATTTTTATCTGATAGGATACGTCATCTTTATCTTTCCATGTAAAGATACGCTCCAGTATTTGCCAATCAGCTGGCGTTTTAGCTTTATCAATAGGATTTATTCTTAGTGATTCTAAGTAGCTGGTCACAATATAGGAATTTTTAAATTTATATTGTCCTTCAACTGCTGGATTTTTTATTGGGTAGGCGATATAGGTAAGGTTATATATTTTTTCAAAACCGGCTTCTTTTATGTTTTTATATAGATGCGCACATACTGAACAGCCTGGATCAATAACTTCAAGTGCTAAAGGCTTTGTTTTGTCGTATTTATTAAAATAGGTAGCGTTTTCAGGTAGATAGTCAGCAGCATTCCATTTTTGTAGGCGAGTTGGGATATTTGAAATCGTATTTTCAAGGGTATTTGCTTGATTTACAAACCAGTCGAATGGTTTACCTTCTAAAGTTAACGTAAATAGGTCTTTATTTACTTTATCAATCGAGCAAGTTTCACTGCTTAGGCTACATGACGATGCGTCGGAAGGGTTACAAGTTCCCCAAACAAATAGATTCAATCCACTCTCGAAAACAACTAGTAAGCTCCATATCGTTAGTACCACAAATGCAAATGATGCAATTTCAATACTGATATCAGCAACTTTGACTAGTTTTGGAGTTCTTTTAGCTACGTGGCTGAGTAACTTATTTTTAGTTTCTTCCTTAAAAGATGTGTCACATGGTCGAAATGTTACTCGACGTGCTGTGCACCCCCAGGCTTTTTTTGCTAGTTTTCTGTATCTAGCAGAAAAAATACTAATTATTGCAAGGACTATAAAAGCGGCAATACAAAACATATTTTATTATCCTTTCGTTATTTTCTTCATTATTTCAATCGTTTTCGTGATATCATCGTTGGTTGTGTGAAGACCAACCGAAAAACGTAGAAGGGGTGGCATTTTTAGGTTTTCAAGTAGGTAATAGTGACAGCAAAAATATCCACTTCGAACCATAATTCCCGATGCAGACAGAAAAATAGCCAGGCGGTGAGCATCCACTTTTTTTGAATAGACACTAATAACAGATGATGATGATTTATTTACCATTGTTAATCCAGGTATTTGGGATAGACCATTGAATAATTTTTCAGACAATTCATCAATATATTCTAATGGATTTTTTCCGTAAGGTTTAACAGTGTTTAGCCATTTAATAGCGCTTTTTAGACTAATTATTTCGCCGTATGATTGCAATCCTGGCTCTAGCCAACTTGACATATCATCTGGAAGTAAGGAATAATTTTGTTCGCTAACTGAAGCAACCATGCCGCCACCTATAAATTTTTTATCTAATTTTTTCAATAAGTCTTTTGTGACTACAATTACTCCAAGGCTGGCAGAATACATTTTATGAGCCGAAAAACATATTGCATCAGCGTTACACCCAGTAATTAAATCACGATAATGTGCCATTGTTTGGGCGGCGTCTATAACAACAATACCACCTAGTTCATGTGTATCAATAACTAGTTGTCTAATGTTTTTTAGTGACCTTCCGTCAATATTTGAGACAGAATTCAATACGATAATTGACTTAATTAGGTCATCTTTTGAATAGATTAAGCATCCGTCGTCACTACGTTTTAAAACTTTTCTTTCAATGCCAAGTCTTTTGGCTAACTCAATTGTAGGTAAAAAGACTGAGTTATGTTCGATTTCACTAGTAATGATCTTTTCATATAAGCCAGTAGGTAATTGGCTTAAAATCAGGTTTATGCCGTAGGTCGTGTTAAGGGTGAATGAACAAACATAGTTTTTTTGTGATAATCCAAGATAGTCGACAACTAGTTCACGGGTCTCTTCTATTTCGGAATCTACTTTTTGACCCCATTTATATTTTACACGTCCGCCACAGGCGTTATAGGTTTTATAGTAACTTTCTAATGCATTAATAACAGGCGTTGGTCTAACGCTTTGGCATGCACTATCCATATAAATATCATCATTTTTAATATAATTAAATTCTGTCAACCTTTTGGTTGGATTTTGAACAGTCTCTATCTTTTTCCTAAACATCAATACACCTCAATCCAACAAATTTATGTCACATTAGTATAACTATTATAACAAAATATGACTGAACACCCTATTTGAAATGAATGGTTAACTATTTTTTTGCTCGATTTCAGTTATCAATAATGTATTATTGAATATTACTTCATCATTTATTTTTTTACCCAACATTGCAAGAGCAAGAGGCGATTTTCGACTCATAATTATTGCTCCGTCCACTTTATGGCCTGCTCGGTATGTCCAATCACCTGCGATAAAGTATATAGTTTTTTTATTAGTTTTCTTGTTAATAACATGGACTATTGAGCCTATACCAACCACTGATTTTTTCTGCTTTGGGATACTTGGTAGACTACTTCGGAGTGTTAACTTTAAATGGTGTCTTTCTGCTGCTAATATCGATTGTTGATCTCGAACGGCTTCAAATGGAGCATTATCATGCCATGTTTCAGATGTTTGAGTAAAAGCTTTCCGAAATTCTGGTCCTAAATCTATTATTTGAGTGTCAAGCTCTGCAATGCGTTCTCGTGCATACTGTTTATCTTCTTCTAGGATTAGCAAGTCTTTTTTCATAAGTGTCCAATAATTTTATATCAATATTAGACAATTATCAATCCACCTAGACTGACTCAGGTTTTATTTGTTTAATTCAACGCAAACATCATATAGTTTTTTTGCGGATTGTTTCCATGAAAATTTATCAGCCTGTTTTTGGCCTTTTTCAACTAGGTCATTGAGGAACTTTAATTCTTTTAGTTTTAACACACCATCTGCGAACTGTTTTGGTTCATCAAAATTAAAAAATATTGCACCATCGCCTGCAACTTCGTGAAAGATTGTCATATCACTACAAACTACTGGTGTTCCAATCATCTGGGCTTCGATTATCGGTAGTCCAAAACCTTCTTCTTTTGACCCAGAGGCGAGGCAATACGCACTTTGAAGAAGTTTTATATATTCTTCGTCGCTTACACCATTGTGAAATTCCACACTAATGCCAGGTTTGATTAGCTTTGATAGCTCTTGCTTACGTACGTCTGATATTTTACTCAATAAGTGAAGCGTAAAGTCTCTTGGCAAAAGTGCCATTCCTTTTATCAAAACCTCGACATTCTTATACGGCATAAACGAACCCATATAAATAATATTTTTAGTTTTATCGCCACTGCGGTGAGCTTGGGATTTTTTTAGACTTGGTGCGTTATAAATTACTATGATTTCTCGATCTGTTAAGCCTAGTTTTTGGATTGAATTTCTTGAATAATTACTAACAGTCGCAACCTTATCGGCATTATTAAGTAAAAATCTTTGTGGCCATTTTGCCATATGGAATAGTCGCCATACAATTCTTTGCCCAAGTGTCATATTAGTCGGTGCTTGTGGGTGTAGATAATAAATCGTATCGTGTAAAGTTACTATTAATTTATACTTTCTACCCATAGTGCCAATTATTTGAAATGGGCTAATAACTACATCTGCGCCAAGTTTATTTAATTTATATGCAATGAATAATTCCTTTATTGATAAAGGCTCATTAACTAATAGGTATGGAAGTCCGTCAGGCAACATTTTAAGCTGTTTCTTGTCTTTAATGAGTATAGTTATTGGAATGTCATTATCGATAAAACCCTGCATTATGCCTGCACCGTATCGACTTATTCCATCATGAAAATCTGTTCTAGTCCATCTAGCGTCATAATATATATTCATAATTAAATTGTATCACGCAGTCTGGTTTTTGTGTGCCCGTATGTTAATCTAGTTATATGAACCTGGACATTTTAATTCGTATCGCAGCTGATGGTTTGATGATTCCGATAATTTTAATCGGTGCTTATGCGTTAGTTTTTAAAGTTCCAAAAGACCAACGTTTGCAGGCTTATTCTATGGCGCTGATGGCAGGTTTGAGTGCTTATTTTTTCGCGAAACTTATTGGATCAATCTATCAGCCTTCAAGCTTAAGACCCTTTGAGTTAGCTGGATCTGCGGCAGGGGCATCATTTTTGAATAATCCAGGTTTTCCATCTGATCATATCTTGTTTGCTACAGTTATAACTTGTGCTGTATGGTTTTTAACAAAAAATAAAGCCCTGACTGTAACGTTGGTCATATTAACAGTTATTGTAGGTATCGGTAGGGTCCTAGCCTTAGTCCATACGCCAGTAGATGTTATAGGTGGGGTTATAATTGCACTAATTGGCTCACTTTGGTATATGAATAGTAAGACCAAATAAAAATCTATAACTGCATATTGTAAATATAGCAATAATGGTGTATAATAGTATGTATTATACGGAGAATTGCTATGGCTGAAATTATTAATACTAGCCTGGAATCAAGGGTAGTTCAACAATCATATTCTGTCTGGCGGATAGCTATTATCGGCGCAATATTAGGTGTATTATATTGGATTCTTACTTCTTTTATTGGGAAATACACTAGTTCTATGGATGTTGCAGGTAATATTGCAACTATTATTGTCGCAACAGTTGGTGTGATAGTAATGCTAAGTCAGCGTATGGTACGACCATTATTAGTTGTTACCGCTGCTGCCGTTACGTTATGGGGTTTATCTGGTTGGACTGGTGATTTGGTTTGGTTTGAAGCAATCATTTGGAGTGTCATTTTATATGGTTTGGCGTATGTATTATTTTCGTGGATATCAAGGTATTCAGATTTAATTCCAATTTCAATTGCAATCGTTATCATTGCTATAATTGTTAGGATAACCATAACTATTTAATGTATACTAATTAGCATGGATCAGGGTTTAATTGATTATATTAATCAGAACAAACTTAAATACACAAAAGAGCAATTAGTATCTACTTTACTTGGAAGTGGATATCAACAGTCGTCAATTGACGAAGCGATAAATTCGATTTATACATCATTAGAACCAAAAGTTCAAAACGTAAATACTTCAGTTACTGTTGATACTCCGCAAAATTTTGTAATTCCTACGGTAGCACCTATCCAGGTGCCGGTAGTTACAAATCAAATTAATCCTAATTCAGTATTACCTAAACGAAAAACTAATATTTTGCCGATTTTTTCGAAAATTGGTTTATTTTTTGGTTTAGGATTAGTGTTGGTATCTGTAGTCATGATTGCAATTAGTTTTTTTGGTAAAACGTTTGCAAAAGGTGATTTTATTGGTACTTTTTCGGCACAATCAGACTCTAAAAATTCTATGACTGCCATAGAAAAGGCTTTAATAAAACCAGGTACATATAAGATTGATAAAAATGTTCAATTAGTTAATGGCAATACAAGTTTTTCATTAAACCTTACAGAGGCAATTGTTACCGAAACTAGTATTAAAATGATGCTTTCTATAACTGCTACAAGCAACACCAGTTCAGTTGGTTGGTTATCATCAGGCGCAAAGGAGGCTAAGCTGTTTTCAAAGGAGGGCAAAGAAATTGTTTATCTTGAGGATTTATCATCAGCTAATAGCAAAGATAATGATCTTTACTATACGGCTTTTTTCACAAAGACTAAGCCAACAATAACTGGATTTGCACTATTCAGCCAACCGACAACTTCAACTGATTCATTTACTTTTCAGTATCCAGATTTTTCAAAAATTGAAGGGATAGTGTTTAAAAAATGAACAAGAAAATAACCATTTCTATAATGTGTGTATCGATTATCGCGATTATCGGAATATTAGTATATCTGTTTTTACCAATTAATTGCCCTAAATCTATTAACGAATCAAAAAATAAGAGCGAATCAATTGATACAGTATTAGTTATTGATGGGTCTGGTAGTATGGACGACAAAACAAATGCTGGCGAAGGTGTAGAAATGACTAAATATCAAGCTGCCGCGAAAGCTTCTACTGAAATAATTTCAATGATTCAACAAGAAAAGAAAACCCAAGATTTAAAGAGTAAAGTTGGCATGGTTCAATTTAGTGGAAGTGCCGATACTAGCTTGCCATTAAATGAAGATTTTACTGACGTTAAAGAGTTTTTCAGCTCAGGATCGTCATACTCATGGGGCTGGGGCGGTACAAACCTAGGGTCGGGTATTGAAGAAGCTTTAGAACTTTTTAGTAAAAGTGATAATAAAAATAAAGTAATGGTAGTTCTGTCTGATGGTAGAAGTAATACCGGTATTAGTAATGATGAGATTCTATCAGATTTAATTCCAAAAGCTAATAAAATGGGTGTAAAAATTTATACTATTGGTTTTGACCAGGACGAAAGCAAAAAGACAACTGCATCTCAAGATGTTGACCCAGTATTTCTATATCAAATAGCGAAAAAAACCGAAGGTAAATTCTATTATGCCCAAAAGCTTCTTGACTTAGTATTCGCATTTTCCGACCTATATCATCAAGCAACTGGCGATGTCATTGCGTCAATAAAGGGTCAAATAAAAAATGGTCAATATAAATCCGCGAAAATAAATGTTCCTTGTGATTGCGGAAATCTTAGGATAACAGTAAACTCGTCATCAAAGTCAAAGATTAAAATTAATTTAATTAATTCAATGAATAATAGTGTCATAAGTCAGACTTCTAGGTATAAGATTGTTGAAGAAAATGGCTTTACTAACGTTACTTATAATAGTCCAATGTCTGGTGAGTGGCAGATTGAATTATATGGCAAGGATATTAAAGATAGTAATACAGATTTTTATTTGTCGGCGTCTGTTGCAAACAAGAAGGCTGGGTCAAACACATTCAATTACTGGTTAGCAGATAGGTTTTGGTATCTTATTGCGATAATTGGTCTAATATTTGTCTTTATATTCACATTTTTATTCTATAGATTTAGTTTTGTTAAGAGCAAAATAACTAATACTTTATAGTGTTATAATACTGGTATGGATTTGACTACTTTATTTGTTATTTTAACCGTGATTGTTGCTGGTTTTATTGTTGTTTTTTATCTATTAAACCAAAGTCTGAAAGATATAAAAAAATCTAGCGCCGTAGAGTTATTGAAAAGTGATGTTACAGAACTTTCGCGTGGTATTAATAACTTACAACAAGCCGTCGGAGACAAGCTAGAACGTAACAATACAACTATGCAGACGTCGATGCAGAAACAGCTGAGTGAGAGTGCAAAATTAGTTTCAGACGTCACACAGAGGCTTGCCAAGCTTGATGAGACCAATAGACGAGTAGTAGACGTAGCTGATGAACTAAAAACTTTACAAAATGTACTGCAAAACCCAAAACAACGTGGAGTTTTTGGTGAATACTATCTTGAATCGGTACTGGATAATATTCTTCCATCTAAAAACTATAAGATGCAATACAAATTTAAAGACGGTGAAATTGTTGATGCGGTAGTTTATTTAGATAAAGGGCAGATACTACCGATTGATAGTAAGTTTAGCCTGGAAAATTATAATCGAATGGTTGGAGAAGATAAAAAACCAGAACGTGAAAAGTTGTTAGCAAAAGTTAGGACTGACCTCAAAAATAGAATTGATGAAACCAGTAAGTATATTCGTCCAAGTGAAAAAACAATGGATTTTGCTTTTATGTTTATACCTAGCGAATCGCTATACTATGACTTACTAATTGGTGATGTTGGTACGGGATCAAGTGCTCGCGATTTAATCGAATACGCATTTAGAGATAAGAAGGTTATCATAGTTAGCCCAACTAGCTTTATGGCATATTTGCAGACAGTATTACAGGGTCTTCGTAGTTTACAAATTGAGGAACAAGCTAAGGATATTCAAATCAGAGTCGGAAAATTAGGTCAACACATTGGTAAATTCGATGAATATATGCAAAAGCTTGGCAGGTCACTAGGTCAAACTGTTGGTCATTATAATGACGCCCACAAGGAACTAGGAAAAGTCGATAAGGACGTTGTAAAGATTGCAGGAAATGATCTAAGTGTCGATCCATTACTACTTGATAAACCTAGAAATGATGAATAATGATTATTAAAAATCCCCGTGTATACGGGGATTTTTAATTTGTTTATATTTTATTTTCTATTTACAAACGTCACATCCACATTCACAGTCGTCATTATTTCGACAGTGAAATAGATCCTGTATAGCAAATCCTACAATACCACCTAATGCTGGTGCTATTACGTATATTGCAATTGGCCATAAGTTCCATGCAGATCCTTTTGCGAATACATCAGCGAATGCGTTTGATGCAAATGCTATAGCTGGGTTAAGGAATGATAGACTTACGCCTTGTGCTGTCAACAATACAGTTGTTAGTGACATTGCAATGTAAAGTGCTATCAAAATTGCAAAACCTGCTGCAAAAGCTGCAAATGTTCTGTCTCTTTTTGAACGTACTGCTGCAGCAACACCAAGTGTTAATATTGTTACACCTAGTAATTCCGCAAAGAATAGGTACCATTCTTTATCTTTTACAATTGAGGCTGCTGTGAATAGTGAAGGAGCAGTTGCGCCACCAGCTATTTCAGCTGCTGTTAATGGAGCCGCGCTACCATTCAAGAACGTGTTAAGAACTAGAAAAGCTGTGACTGCACCAAGTAATTGAACTACGATATATCCAAGGGCACGTAGCCAATTGATTTTTCGTGTTGCCCATGCGCCGATTGTTACAGCTGGGTTAACGTGTGCACCTGATACTCCACCAACGATTAGAACCACACCTGCTAGTGCGAATGCTACAAATAGTGGGTTTGCTTGCATTTCGATAAATGCAGCTGTAAGTAGAAATGTTCCGATGAACTCTGCTACAAGTATACCAATCATAGGTACACTCCTTAGAGTTTTACAGATTTTTTCGTAATTGACGGGTACATATTTATCAACTTTTGATGCTATTGTACTGGTCTTAGGTTTTGTTTCTGCCGATTTTTTGGTCGACGAAATGGCTGGTTTGGTTGCCATAAAATTCTTTCCTCCTTAAATGAAATATAAACATAGTATATCACAATATTATGAAAACAAACATGAGTGCTATACTGATGTTATGGCATTATTTATTAGTCAAAATGACGAACGTTCTGAATTACAAAAACGTATTGCATCAGAATTACAACGAAAATCAAAAGAAAGTTCTCAGAAAACCGAAAGACCTGACGGTGTCGACGATTCTCAGTATATAAAGGGTATGAAAACAACATCTAGTATGGTTGGGGTATGGGCTGCGGTTATTATTGCTGGTCTAGTTTTGATTATATGGTTGACGGTGATTAGTATGTCACGCTAAGATTAAATGGACATTTATGCAAAATATTGAAGACATAGAAAAAGATATTTTATCACGAGTAGTTCAAAGCGAAACTCCACGTGATTTATTAAAACTTCCCGAATTAAGACAACTTATCGCTGTCATTAAAACACTTCCGAATGAAGAACGAGGCGACTATGGCAAAAAAGTTAATAAATTAAGAAAAGAACTAGAGTTGGCAATCCAATCTCGTGAAATAGAATTAGAAAACAATACAGTCGAAATAATTGACGTTACTGCACCGTGGGATTTAAATAGTGGTGAATTAAGTCTTTTACCTACCGAAAATGGCTCACAACATCCTCTAACAACTGAACTTGAAAATGTTATAGATATATTTACCCGTATGGGCTTTGAGGCAATTGAATCACGTCAGATTGACGATGATCATCATATGTTCGGAACATTAAATTTTCCAGAAAATCATCCAGCTCGCGATAGTTATGATACGTTTAGAACAGAAGAGGGCCTTATTGCGCCAGCTCATACTTCGACAATGCAGAATAGAATATTGATTGAGGGTAAGGGTAAATTAGAGGCTGGTGGTCAAATTGCTTCGATTTCATATGGCCGTGTGTATCGCAATGAGGATATTGATGCTACTCATGAACATACTTTTTATCAATGTGAAGGTGTATTTGTTAGCGATAGTGCAAATGCCGGTCAAATGATAGGAACTTTACGACGATTTTTTGAAGTCTACTATAATCAAAAACTTAAAATAAAAACTCAGCCTTCATATTTTCCTTTTGTTGAGCCCGGTTTGGAGTTTGTCATTGAAAAACCGGTTGCACTTGGTGGTAAGCCTGGTGACTGGCTTGAGGTTTGCCCTTGTGGGATGATACACCCTAATGTGTTAAGTGCTGCTGGAATAGACCCAGATAAATATCGTGGCTTTGCATGGGGCATGGGAATCGAACGTTTGGTTATGTTGAAGTATGGAATCGAAGATATCCGCCATTTTGAATCAGGTAAATTACAATTTTTGAGGAAATTCGCATGATAATATCACTTAATTGGATAAAGAAGTTTGTTGAAATCGACATGCCAATCGACGAGCTTAGTACTTTAATTGGTGCAAGGCTAGTAGAGATTGAAGAAGTTATCGATATTGGCGCAAAGTATAAAAATATTCCTGTAGTAAAAGTTGTTAAATGTAATAATCTTGAAGGCTCTGATCACCTAAGTGTAGTGATGATTGATGATGGCGGTAAAATACTTGATGTTGAGCGTGACGCTAATGGCTTGGTACAGGTTGTTTGTGGGGCACCGAATATCTCTGTTGGTCAGATGGTCGTATGGCTTCCTCCGAACGTTATTGTTCCAAGTACTTATTATTCATCAGAGCCATTTAAGCTGAGTAGTCGAATCCTACAAGGTGTAAAGAGCAACGGTATGATAGCTAGCGCAAAGGAATTAGACTTATTCGATGAACATACAGGAATATTAGTAGTTGATAAAGACATAAGCCCCGGCACGATATTTGCTGAGAGTTATGAGCTAAATGATTACCTATTAGATATTGAAAACAAATCATTAACACATCGTCCAGATTGTTTTGGTATCGTTGGTTTTGCTAGAGAGATTGCTGCAATTACTGGAAAAGACTTCAAAACACCAGATTGGTTGATGAATATTAATCCCGATTTTAAAAATGATGATGGAGTAAAATTATCAATAAATGTTGACATTACTAATCCAGAATTATCTGACCGTTATCAGGCCATTGTCGTATCTGGAGCAGATAGCAAAAAGCAGTCGCCATTACAAATCCAAACATATTTGGCTCGTGTTGGGCTAAGGCCAATTAATGCTGTTGTCGATGTCACGAATTATTTGATGATGTTAACTGGGCAACCACTTCATGCATTTGATTATGACAAATTAGTCTCAGTCGCTGGTGGTGATACGACAATTCATGTTAGGAATGGCAAAAATGATGAGAAATTACAGCTACTTGATAACAAAATCATAGAATTATCATCCGAAGATATTGTAATAGCCACTGATGAGAAAGCTATAGCACTGGCTGGTGCTATGGGTGGATTAGATACAGCGATTGACGAAAGTACAATTAATATCGTAATCGAAAGCGCAACATTCAATTTATATAACTTACGTTCAACTCAGATGAGACACGGAATATTTAGTGAAGCTATTACTCGATTCACTAAGGGACAACCAGCTGGCTTAACAGCACCAGTTTTATATGAGGCTACTAAATTAATGGCTGAATGGTCTGGGGCTAAAGTAGTAAGTGAGTTAGCCGAATCATATCCAGGTAAACGCGATATAGTTAAGGTTGAACTTTCGAACCAACAAATAAATAATATTCTTGGAAGCGAATTCAAAAATCAAGATATATTGGAAATAATGCAAAGAGCTGAGTTTCACGTCGAAGAAAAAGATAACAATCTAGTCTTAGCAATTCCATACTGGCGGCAAGACATGTATATTAAGGAAGACTTTGCTGAAGAGATGGGAAGATTAAATGGCTTTGATAATATTAAACCAACATTACCATCACGTGACTTCACCGCTACGAAACCAAGCAATTATGACATTCTACGAACGAAGATTAGAAAGATTTTAGTTCGAGCCGGCGCTAGTGAAGTGTTAACATATAGTTTTGTTCATGGAGATGTTATTAAAAAAGCATGTCAGAAAGTCGAAAACTCATATCGCGTTGTTAATTCGATTAGTCCAAATTTGCAGTATTATCGTCAATCTTTGACCCCGAATTTATTAGATTTGGTACATCCAAATATCAAGAATGGTTTTGACAACTTTGCCCTGTTCGAGATTAATAAATCCCATTCAAAAATTAATGGTCTTGATAATGAGTCTGTACCGTTGGAATTAGACATGACAGCTTTAGTAGTTAGTAATAAAAACGAAGTTACAGGATCTCCATATTACCAAGCAAAATATATGCTGGATTACCTATGCAGTTCGTTTGGTCTAAAAATAAAATATGAAGCAGTTGATAAACAATCATATAATCCTGTTTTAGCGCCATTTGAACAAAAACGAAGTGCAAAAGTAATTGATAAAAATTCAGGAAATTTAATAGGTGTAGTTGGCGAATATAAACAATCTGTGATTAGAAGTTTTAAACTATCAAAATACTCAGCTGGTTTTGAAATAGATACATTGGCATTTTTCGATTCAGTGATGAAATCAGGAAAAATATACAAACCAATTAGTAAATATCCATCTTCGGATCGAGATATTTGTTTCAATGTTCGTAGTGAAATTGCTTATAGTAAGGTTGTCGATTCACTCGAAAGAGGACTTGGCTCTTGTAAACTGGATTTTGATATTACACCAGTAGATATATACCAGTCTGCGAATGAAGATGTTAAAAACATTACAATTAAAGTTAAATTGACTGCAATCGATCACACGTTAACTGGAGATGAAGTTGCTGATGTGATTAATAATGCTACTTTATTTGTTTCAAATGAAATCGACGCCACTGTTATTTAGTGAATCTTTATAGAGCAAATAAACATTTTTTGCTATAATATAACTAATTGATGTTAATAAAGAAAAAGGGGATTAGTTTTTATGGCGACACCACGCTCGCAACGAATTGGAATATGGGTTATTGCAATCATTATGATTTGCGGAACTCTAGGTTCATTTCTAGCTATGGCACTTAGTGTGCCAAATCAAAAAATCGACCAGGCTGAACAACAAAAATTAAACGATGAATTTCAAAAAATTAAAACTGAATACTTAGCAAAAGTTGATGCTCAAACAAAAGAATTATCAGATAAGTACTATCCTGAATTTAGTCAGTATTCTTCTGTTCCAGCTGCTTTTAGCTCGGACGGCGTAAAAGAGTTAAAGAAAAATGATCTAAAAGTTGGTGATGGTGAAGAGATAAAGACAGGTACCGGTTATAGCGCATACTATATTGGCTGGAATCCAAAAGGTGTAGTTTTCGATCAATCAATTGCTGATGGGGCACTTAAGGCCCCGTTGGCTAGTGGCGGAACGATTGCTGGATGGGAAGAGGGTGTTATTGGCATGAAAATCGGTGGAGTGCGTGAATTAACAATACCTTCTGATAAGGCATATGGTAAAACTGGTCAAGGTGATGATATTCCACCAAACACACCGCTTAAATTTATAGTTATGTTAATCCCAAAAGTGGTTGAAGTTCCTATCCCAGATGTATCAAAATATATCCAACAACAATAAAATAATGGTTTAAGGAAAATTTCATGAATAAAAAGATTGAAGAATTAGTAATTATCGGGGCTGGTCCAAGCGCGTTGACGGCTGCAGTCTATACTACTCGTGAGAATATCGATACGGTTATTTATGAAAAAGCAACCGTTGGTGGCTTGGCGGCTATTACCGACCGAATCGACAATTACCCTGGATTTCCTGATGGAGTTGAAGGTTTTGCATTGGCATCAATGATGGAGGAACAGGCAAAACGATTCGGTGCTAGGATTGAGTACGGCGATGTAGGCGCAATACGGGATGAAAAAGGCATCAAAGTAATCACAGTTGATGGTGAAAAAGAAGTTCGAGCAAAAGTAGTATTAATTTCGACTGGTAGTTCACATAACAAGATTGGTGTGCCAGGTGAAACGGAATATTATGGTCGTGGAGTATCATATTGCGCGACCTGTGACGGCGCGTTTTACAAAGATAAAAAAATTGCTGTTGTTGGTGGTGCAAACTCTGCAGTTCAAGAAGCATTATTTTTAATCCGATACGCTAGTCATATTGACTTGTTAGTGCGAAGCACCGTAAAAGCTAATAAAGTTCTTCAATATAAATTAAAGGATTACGTCGATCAAGGTAAAATTACCATTCACCTAGATACAACTACTGATGAAATTATTGGTGCCGAAAATCATGTTTCTGGTGTAAGAGTTACAGAAAAAGGTGTTTCAAAAATTTACGACCTAACTGGTGTTTTTATATTTGTTGGGTTGAATCCAAATACATCATGTTTAGTAGGTAGTGGTATTGAACTTGATAAATTAGGTTTTATTAAAACTGATTTAATGCTCCAGACAAATATACCGGGAATATTTGCAAGTGGTGATGTCCGTAGCGGCGCTACAATGCAAATTGCAAGTGCGGTAGGTGAAGGCGCGACAGTCGCCCATAGTATACGTGAATATTTGAACGACTCAGAATAGGTAAAATATCAATCTATGTGCATGATATAATATTTTTAATATTTAAAAACTTGATATAAAATTTCAAAGGAGAAAAAAATGGCTGATTTTAATAAAATTCTTACACCTGGTGATGTTGAAAATGGAGTTGTTAATGTAGTAATTGAAATTCCAGCTGGCAGTAATAACAAGATTGAATGGAATCGTGAAAAAGCAGTTTTTCAGCTAGATAGAGTAGAGCCAGCTATTTTTGCAAAACCAACAAATTACGGTTTTATTCCTCAAACACTTGACGAAGATGGCGACGAACTCGATGCCTTGATTATTACAGAACAACCGCTACCAACAGGAATTTTTATTGAAGCAAAAGTTTTGGGAGTTATGATATTTGAAGATGATGGCGAGATTGATGATAAAGTTATAGTTGTTCCGACAGACGATAGAAGTAATGGTGATGCTATTAAGTCTTTGGCAGACATTCCAAAACAAAAACTTGATCAAATAGTTCACCATTTTACACACTATAAAGACTTAAAAAAACCAAACAGTACTATCGTAAAAGGAATTGGCGACGAGTTGCAGGCTAAAGATATAATTAATAAATCAATCGAACGTTGGAATAATCAAGTCAAATAATTTATTCTATTCTTTCATCATTGTAACAATTGCGTAGCGACCATTTTCTTGACGATTGCCTTTTAGAAATTCACTATACGAAAAGTAATCATAATCTTTGCTTGTGTCTGATGGGTTATCTGTAATATTTTCTTCAATAATTCCTGCAGATTGAAGCTGTTGAAATACAACACTTTTGATTGAACGGTCGTTGAATTTATACATTGGATAAACATCTGGTCCAGGCGCAGGAGTCAGCCAGACTTTTAGGTTGTTAGGTTCACAACCATAGAAATTAACTAGGTATTTTATTGATTCGTATCCGCCATTTTGTTCAAGGCTATGACGACCAAGATGTGACAGCATTAGGATTTGCTTTATTGGATCATAAATAGCAGCACCGACACAGTCAGCAATCGGTAAAAACAATGCATGGTTTGGTGATTTTGTAACTAAAGCGTCGGCAGCAACAATATCATCAAAAAGCATGCCATTTCCTTTATGCCCATCTGATACTTCATAGTATCGTAGGTAATTTTCGCCATCGTAGTCAATATTAACTAGAGTAGTTTGGTTAATCTCTATTCCGTGTTTTGCTAAAAATGAAGCTCTATTTGATTTTACTTCAATATTTGTACTATCTTTTTTAACTAGCATATTGCCATCATTTACTTTTGATATTTCTACTAAAACATTCATTTCTTTGCCTTCTTTCTACGTATGATACTGGCTGCACTTGAGATTAACTCAATAACACCAGATTTTCTAAGTTGACCTTGGAGTTTATTTCGTGCGTGAGTTGTAGTAACAAGGTTTAGCCAAGCTTGTTTTGGTTGAGATAATTTGTTAGTTACAACTTCGACAATATCACCGTTTTTCAAATGTTTATCAAATGGGTGCATTTTGCCATTAACACGAAAACTGTATGCATGTTTTGCAATATCACTATGAACAAGATATGCAAAATCTAGTGGAAGTGCGTTTTCTGGTAAATCATAAATGTCACCTTTTGGAGAATGTACAAAAATACGGTTACCGAAAAGGTCTACGTTTAGCTGATTTTTCGATATTTCTTCACCGTTTTTCAGTTTAACTACAACTTCTTGTAATTGAGTAATCCACTTCATATTATTAGGAAGCGTGGCACTCTTTCTATTTTCAATATAATCTTTTGATAGTTTTTGGTCGTGATAATGAAAACTTGCCGCTAGACCTCTTTCGGCAAATTCGTGCATCTCCTCGGTCCTTATTTGGAATTCTACAATTTGTTCATTAGGGGTAATCACTGTGGTATGTAAACTTTGATAGCCATTTGATTTAGGGGTAGCAATATAATCTTTAATGCGACTAATCATGGGTTTATATAGGCTATGTAATATTCCAAGAACTATGTAGCAATCTTCCTTTTTTTCAACAACTATTCTTAGCGCCATTAAGTCGTATATATCATCAATGTCGGTGTTAATTTTTGCTAATTTCTTATGTAAACTGTATATACTTTTAACGCGACCGTTAATCTCGGCATTAATATCGTGTTTTTTTAATTCACTTTCCACCTCAATTTTTATCATACCTAATTTTCGTGTGCTTTTACCTAGCCTTTTTTTCATAAGGATTTTTAGTTTTTTAAATTCAGTTGGGTCTATGTAACTAAAGGCAAGCTCTTCAATCTCCATTCTGACTCTTCCCATACCTAATCTATCCGCCATTGGACCGAAAACTTCCAGTGATTCGCGGGCTACTTTGATTTGTTTTTCGCGTTTTATATATTGAAGTGTATTCAAATTATGTAATCTGTCAGCTAATTTTACTATAATAACTCTTACATCTTGGCCGACGGCGATTAGCAACTTTGAAAGATTATCTTTTGTTTTTGGCAGGTAATTTTTTAAATCTTTCATTTCTGAACTAGCTTGTGAAACTTTCGTTACGCCTTCAACTAGTGTTGCTACGTCATGACCAAACATGTCTTTGATTTGTTCTAACGTAGCATCTGTATCTTCGACTGTATCGTGTAAAACTCCTGCAATAACACTATCTATATCCATACCCCAGGATATTAGAGTGTCAGCAGTTATTATTGGATGAATTATATATGGTTCACCACTTGCTCGTTTTTGGCTAAAGTGGGCTTTTGTAGCAAATTCAACGGCACTTTCAAGTTTTTTCACTTGACTTTTATCATAGTGTAATTTTGCGTGGTCTATTAATTCAGCCCTTTTCATATATTTATTATACTTTATTATGTCGCCAATATGTTTTTTCGAAATTAGTAAAATCTTGTAAATATATAAGCAAAAGTGTTATAAATAGACTATTGATGAAACAAAAAATAAAATACATTAAGAATTCAGCATTTACGATTGTTGAACTGATAGTGGTTATAGTGGTTATAGGAATCATTGCGACTGTTTCGATGGTTGCATATACTGGCGTCGTTCAGCGAGCCGATGCCGCCTCATTAAAGACTGAATTAGCTGATGCCTCTAATCAATTAAAAGCTTATCATGGTCAATACGGTAAGTACCCAGTAATAATAGATGATTGTCCAACCCCAAATAGTGCGAATATGTGCCTAAAACATAGTGACGGGACTACTTTTTCTTATCAGTACAATAACAGTGTATATCCCAAAACTTTTACTTTAATCGCCATTAAGAACACTACGGGATATCAAATAACAAATGATACGAATCCAGTTGCAGTTACGATAACACCGTTTACTGCTATTGCCGCTATTTCTGGCACAACAACTGTTGGTAGTACATTAACGGCTGGAGCTAGAACTCCATCGAGTGCAACAGTATCATATCAATGGCAAAGTGCTACCACTTCAGGTGGTACGTACTCTAATATATCTGGTGCAACTTCATTTACTTATGTGTTGACATCAAACGAATCTGGCAAATATATAAAACTGATAGCTGTAGGTAGTGGCATTTACACTGGCACTGTATCTAGTGCGGCAAGCGCAATTGTAGTTAACGTGAATTTAGCAGTAGACGCTTCAGGTGGTACAGTTACTGTCTCGGGTAATACTCGAACTCATACATTCAATACTAGTGGCACGTTTTCAATAACAAATGGTGGAAATATAAATGTAACCATTAAAGGCGCTGGGGGTGGTGCCGGAAGCCCCTCCTCTGGATGGGACGACTGGGGCGACCCAGGAACAGCCGGTGGTCAAACTTCGATGTCTCTTTCGGGTGTCAATTGGCAAGCATACGGTGGTGGAGGAGGTGATGGATGCGCAGATGTCAGTAGCGGAAGCGATGGGGCAAATGGTTCAACCAATACACCATCAGGTTGGACTACAGCAACTGGCGGAGGGTCGGCTGGAGGAAGTAAAATGGCTTGGGGAGGTGGCTGGGCCGCCTATGGTGGTAATGGTGGCAATGGAGGAAGTCTCGTCAAAACAAGCCTGAGTGTTAATACCGGCAGTGCCTACGCAATAACAGTTGGATCTGGAGGTGTTGGTCCGGGAACAGGGAATGGTAATGACGGAAGTGTTGTGATTAGCTATATCTATAATTAATAAATAATAAATTTATATTTTAAACTTATCCTTGCTCTTGTATAAACAACCTAATATCGCTTATACTTTATATTATGAAGATATATCTTGGTAGTGATCATATGGGTTTTAGATTAAAAGAAAAAGTTTTTGCATACTTAGTAAAACGTGGTTATGATGTGGAAGATGTTGGCGGCCAAGTATTAGATCCAAACGATGATTTTCCAGAATTTGCCCAGGCAGCAGCATTGCAGATAATTGGCAGTACAGATAAAGACCCACGTGGGATTTTGTTGTGTGGTGGTGGTCAAGGCATGGCAATGGCAGCAAATCGTTTTCGTGGAATACGCGCAAGTGTTATATGGGATGCATTTGAAGCAAAGATGACACGCAATGATAATGATAGCAATATTCTTTGTTTACCTTCTCGTGTTCTTGAAAACGATGATTCAGCTTGGCAGGGGATAATCGAGACATGGCTAAGTACTCCTTTTGCTGGCGCAGTTCGTTTTAAGCGTCGTAACGCGCAGATTGATGAGTTGTAATGAGTATAGTAGCACCATGTGTGACAGTCGAAACTGAAGAATTATATAATGCATATTTAGAAAAAATAATGCCGTTTGCTCAACGTGTTCAAGTTGATGTAAGTGATGGTGATTTTGCCCCCGTATTCTTGTTTGGACCAGATAAATTATGGTGGCCAAAGGAATGGATTGTTGATATACATGCCATGGTTTCACACCCGATGGATTACATTGACAAGCTAATCGAATTAAAACCTCACTTGATAATATTTCATGCTGAAACAAATATTAACCTATTACCACTTTTTGAAAAAGTCAAAAAATACGGAATCAAGGCCGGAATTGCGTTATTAAAACCAACAGTTCCTGAAACGGTTGCTGATGCAATTAGGGCAGCTGATCATGTATTGGTTTTTTCTGGTGACTTGGGACATTACGGTGGAACCGCAAGTTTAATGCAACTAGAGAAAGTCAGATTGATAAAAGTAATTAATCCAAATGTTGAGATTGGATGGGATGGTGGTGTAAGTGTTGATAACGCATTTACGTTAACTCAAGGTGGCGTCGATGTTTTAAATGTTGGTGGAGCTCTTGCTAATGCCGAAGACCCCGGTAGTGTTTATGATACCCTAATAAAAGAAATCAACAAACAAGGGATAATCTAGATAAATGAGTGGTAAATTAACGATATCTCAATTGCAAACTAAAGCAAATGACCTACGAAAAGATGTAATCAAAATGCTCGCTTCGGCAGGTAGTGGTCATACGGCTGGATCATTGGATTTAGCGGATATTTTGACGGCTTTATATTTTGATATTTTAAACATAGACCCCAAGAATCCTGACTGGCCAGATAGAGATATTTTTCTTCTCAGTAATGGTCACACGGTGCCGATACAGTATGCTGCAATGGCAGAGGCAGGATATTTCGATAAAGAAGAGTTATTAACACTACGAAAACTCGGTAGTAGGTTGCAAGGTCATCCCGAAAGAGTCAAATTACCTGGTCTAGAGACAACTAGTGGGCCACTTGGAAGTGGACTATCGCAAGCGGCAGGTTATGCATATTCTCTACAATACCTAGATAATAATCGACATCGTTTTGTATATACAATTATGGGCGATGGTGAGCTTGACGAAGGTAATGTTTGGGAAGCCGCAATGTTTGCTGGTAAATACAAACTATCAAAGTTGATTGCGTTTATCGATCGTAATAATATTCAAATTGATGGGACTACTGAGGAAGTTATGCCATTAGAGGATTTGTGTGGTAAATGGAAGTCTTTTGGTTGGCATGTAATTGAAATTGATGGTCATAATATAAAAAGCATTATAGACGCTGTAAATATGAGTAAAGCAATTACGAATCGTCCATGTGTTATTATCGCCTATACTATTCCAGGCAAGGGAGTTGATTTTATGGAATATGATTACAAATGGCACGGTGTTGCGCCAAATTCTGAACAAGCTGACAAAGCACTAGAAATTTTAGGTAAAAATAATGAGTGAATTTATTTTGAATCCTGACGTCTTTAATGATGACGTCAAACAAGAGCCTATTAGGGCAGGTTTTGGTCGTGGTTTGAAGGCTGCAGCCGAAGAAAATGACAAGATAGTGGCATTATGCGCTGATTTAACTGATAGCACCCAAATAGGTTTATTTAGGGAAGCTTTTCCAGATAGATTTGTAGAAATTGGTATTTCTGAACAAAACCTAGTAACGGTCGCGAGTGGAATGGCGCTGGCAGGAAAGATACCTTTTGCAAGTAGTTATGCAGCATTTAATCCCGGTCGTAACTGGGAACAAATACGAACTACAATTGCATTAAACGATCAACCTGTGAAAATCGTAGGTTCACATGCAGGCATTAGTGTTGGTCCAGACGGAGCAACACATCAAATGCTCGAAGATATTGCATTAATGCGTGTAATGCCAAATATGATTGTCGTAGTACCAGGTGATAGTATTGAGGCTGAAAAGGCTACAAAGCTAATAGCAAATAACGGAAAACCTAGTTATATACGGCTAGCCCGAGAAAAGACTCCAATCATAAGTACAGAAGAGTCACCATTTGAAATCGGAAAGGCATATGTTTTGCGAGATGGAAGTGACGTTTCGTTGATGGGCACTGGCGCATTAACATATCAAATGTTAATCGCTGCAAATATATTATCTGAAAAAGGCATAAATGCCGAAGTTGTGCATGTTCCTACTATCAAACCGCTTGATAGTGATACTATTATTAATAGTGCGCATCGAACAGGTCGCGTTATAACAGCCGAAGAGGCGCAAATTGCCGGAGGTTTTGGTGGCGCAGTTGCAGAACTACTAAGTGAAAAACTACCAACACCATTACTAAGACTTGGTATGCAGGATAGATTTGGTGAAAGTGGAGCACCACTAGAATTATTTGACTATTTTGGCTTGACTGGTGAACATATTGCAAAAAAAGCAGAGGATTTTATAAATTCATCATCGCAATACCACAGGGAATATTAATTCGCTATCTGCGAAGAAAGAAATAACCATGGCTTTAACACTTGAACAAATTCGTGAAGGAAATTCAAAAGCTAGACAGTTACTACAACGATCAAGAGATCAGCATTTTGCAGTTGGGGCTTTTAATATTGATAATCAAGAAACACTAATAGCAATAGCAAAAGCAGCCAAAAAGCTAAATTCGCCAGTAATGGTTGAACTGAGTAAAAATGAAGCCGAGTCTATGGGTTTGGAAAATGTTCGTGATATGGTTGATAATTACAAAGAAGAATATGGTATAGAGATGTATATTAATCTTGATCATAGTCCTACTGTTGAGGACTGTAAAAGGGCTATTGATGCAGGCTATGAATTTATTCATATTGATATCAGCCAAGGTAATCACAATGCAAGTGACGAGGAAATAATAAACGGTACAAAAGAAGTCGTTGAGTATGCTAAATACACTGGTGCTATAGTTGAGGGCGAGCCTCATTATTTTGGCGGTTCATCAGATGTTTTTAAAGAAAATATTGATTATGAAGAAATTAAAAAAACATTCAGCACTCCAGATGGAGCAAAAGCTTTCGTTGATGCGACAGGAATTGATACTTATGCCGCTGCCGTCGGTAATCTTCACGGTAAATATCCTGTACCGAAAGTGTTAGACTTAGATTTATTAAAACGCGTTCGTGATGGTTTAAAACCTGAAACATTTATTAGTTTACATGGTGGTAGTGATACACCACTGCACTATTTCGAAGATGCTGTAAAAATAGGTGTCAGTAAAATTAATGTAAATACCGATTTAAGGTTTGCATTTCGAACTACAATCGATGAAGTTCTTGATGAGAATCCTGATCAAGTTGCAGTTGTAAAACTAATGCCAGAAGTTGAAAATGCAGTTCAAGCTGTAGTAGAAGAAAAAATAAGTGTATTTAATAGTTCAGGCAAGGCGATAATCTAGTGACTAAAATAATAACAATTGGGGCGGCTGTTCAAGATGTGTTTTTAAGTCATAGTCCAGAATTAAGACCCGTCAAAGATAAAGCTGATGACGAGGTTTTTCTAAAAATTGAATTAGGTACAAAAAATGATGTCGAAGATATTAATTTCAGTACTGGCGGTGGCGCGACTAATTCAGCTGTGACATTTGCTAGACAAGGTCTAGAGACTGAATTTATGGGTACAATTGCGCATGACCCGGCTGGTGATGCCGTTCTTTCGGATTTAGATAAAGAAGGTGTTGATACATCAAGTGTTAGTTATTCAGATAAGTATAACACTGGTTATTCAGTAGTTTTACTAGCTTCAAATGGTGAAAGAACTTTTTTGACGTATCGTGGCGCTTCGACTCATTATGACATTAAAAACTTCAAATTAACTGATTCAAAAGCTGATTGGATATATGTTACTAGTATGGCTGGAAATATGGAAATTTTAGATAAAATTTTTAGACAAGCCAAAAAACTTTCTATTAAAGTATTTTATAATCCAGGCAATGATGAGTTGTCACAAAAAAATAAACTCAAGGCGCTACTAGAAGATGTAGATGTTTTGTCAATCAACAAGCAAGAGGCTCAGGAAATTGTTGACGGCGATAGTTTAGAGGAGTTAATAAGGCGATTATTAAATTACGTGCCTTTGGCGATAATTAGTGACGGCCCTAATGGCGTTATTGCAAGTGACGGGAAAACTATTGTTCGAGCAGGAATGTACGAGGACGTTAAGGTAGTTGATAGGTCTGGTTCTGGTGATGCATTCGGTTCGGGATTTTTAAGTAAATTGGCTTGTGGCAAATCGCTTAAAGATTCGATTGTTTTTGCTAGCGCAAATTCTACTTCTGTTGTTACAAAAATTGGTGCAAAGGCTGGAATATTACATAAAGGCGTTGTCTTACATTCAATGCCATTAAGCGAAAAGCAGTTTTAATCGAAATGGGTGGGCTATGACACATTACCTACAATCTGTTCTCGGCGTAGATAGTTCATTATTCAGCAAAGGTATTGCTGATCTTGAAAAATCTACTGGAAATAGTGGAGTCGATACCCGTATTATTGCTGATATTCTGGAAGAATCACATAAAGTTATGAGATTTTTAGGTCTAGACACTACTGACACGACAGGCCACGAGTTATATTACTCACTGATGGCTGCTGTTAATCGAAGTGGCAGTGAGATTGAAACTGTATTAACGGAAACGGATTATGCATTATTCGTCAAAGACGGTCAGATTATCTCATTTAACCTTATTGATGTTATCGAAAATGCGCATCATGAAATGCCATATAAAAAACAGATTATCAGCCATGGACAGCGTAGCTTAAGGGGTGAAATAATCGGTCGTTATATTGATCATAAAAGCACACACAACGCTTCAACTATTGATTTGGTGTCATCAATTGGCTTATTGCAAGAGAGTGATGCGTGGTATAATAACGCTAAAGCTTATCGAAAAGATATTGATAAAAAACCCAAGGAGTCTGTAGTAAAGTGAAATATCAAATTTGCGTATCTGGTGCTGCATCTGGTGTGACTGTTCAAGCCTCTCACCAATTAGCATATGATCTAGGTAAAGCAATCGCGAAAGAGGGTAAAACCCTAACAACGGGCGCAACTGTCGGTCTACCTTGGTTTGCTGCTCAGGGTGCATGTAGCGTGAAGGATCGCCAAGGCGTTTCGATTGGTTTTTCACCAGCCAGTTCATTCCGTGAACACGTAACTGTCTATAAATTACCAACAGTTGAATTTGATTACATTAATTTTACTGGTATGGCATATGTTGGACGAAATGTTCATCTGGTTCGCAGTAGTGATGCTGTTATTACGGTTGGTGGACGTATGGGTAGTTTACACGAGTTTGTAACGGCAATTGAAAGCCGTAAAGTTATTGGAGTATTACTTGGAAGCGGTGGTCTTGCAGATTATGTTCCGACTTTGGTTGAAAATATCGAATGTTTAGATGCAAAAGACATAATTTATGACACAAATCCTGCTCGTTTAGTAAAGAAAATTATAAAAACACTCGATGCGAAATACTCTGATTTCAAACACAATGGCACTGATGACAATATCAATCATCACGATGAAAAGTGGGATTAATATAATAATTTATTGTTGCTGGTCTATAATAGACTAGATGAGCCAAAAGTTTCGATTAAAAAGTGATTATCAACCTACTGGTGATCAACCGTCGGCAATAAAGCAATTAATTGCAGGTTTAGAGTATGGTGAAAAAGAGCAGGTTCTATTAGGCGTCACAGGTAGTGGTAAAACATTCACGATGGCAAATATTATTGCAAATCGAAACGTTCCGACTTTGATATTAGCGCATAATAAGACTCTAGCAGCTCAATTATATAGCGAATTCAAGTCATTTTTTCCAGACAACGAAGTTCATTATTTTGTAAGCTATTTCGATTATTACCAACCCGAAGCCTATATGGCTAGTAGCGATACTTATATTGAAAAAGACAGTAAAATCAATGACGAGATAGACCGATTGCGTCATGCCGCTACTACAGCACTTCTAACACGTCGAGACACAATAATAGTAGCCAGTGTTAGTTGTATTTACGGCATTGGTTCACCCGAAGACTACGCTGATATGTCAATAATCGTCAAATGTGGCGAAAAGCGACAACAAGATAGATTTGTTCGATTACTTACTGATATTCAGTATCAACGTAATGATATAGATTTTCATCGTGGAACTTTCAGGGTCCGTGGTGATATTGTTGATGTTTTTCCTGCAGGTAGTGATGTTGCATATAGAATTGAATTTTTTGGTGACTTGGTTGAGCGTTTAACCAGAATTGACCCATTAACTGGTGAAATATTGGCAGAACCTAACGAAGTTTCGATTTTCCCTAGCAGTCATTACGTAACTCCAAAGACTAAAACTGATAGAGCAATTGAAAATATCAAAAAAGAGTTTGCTCAGCGTCTAGAATGGTTTGAAAAACACGATAAACTACTCGAGGCGCAACGGTTATCTCAGCGAACGAAATATGATATTGAAATGCTCGAGGAAACTGGTTTCGTAAAAGGAATTGAAAATTACAGTCGATACCTAACAAACCGTGAACCAGGTGAACAGCCAGCCACATTAATGGACTATTTTTCTGATGATTTTTTATTGATAGTTGATGAAAGTCACATGACATTACCTCAAGTTCGTGGGATGTATAACGGCGACAGAGCGCGCAAAGAAGTGTTAGTTGAATATGGTTTTCGCTTGCCGTCAGCGCTTGATAATCGACCTTTAACTTTTACGGAATTTAATAAACATATTAATCAGGCGATTTATGTATCAGCTACGCCTTCCGAATATGAATTAACTCACAGCCCAAAGCCAGCCGAACAAATTATTCGTCCAACCGGACTTGTCGAGCCAGAAATCATTATTCGACCAAGCAAGAATCAAATTGACGATTTAATATCCGAAATTCGCGATAGAGTTGATAAGAAACAACGTGTTTTGGTGACAACACTGACTAAGAGGATGGCCGAAGATCTTTCGACTTACCTACAAGAAATGGATATTAAAACCGCCTATATTCACAGTGACGTCGATACATTAGAGCGAGGTGATATCTTGAAAGACCTACGAAATGGTGTTTATGATGTATTGGTTGGTATTAATCTACTACGTGAAGGACTTGATTTGCCAGAGGTTAGTATGGTGGCAATTATTGATGCCGATAAAGAGGGATTTTTGCGTAGTTCTGGTGCTTTAATTCAAACTAGTGGTCGGGCAGCACGTCACGTAGACGGTAAAGTATACATGTATGCCGATAGAATCACTGATTCAATGAAACGGGCAATTGACGAGATGAATCGACGACGTTATATACAACTTGCTTATAATAAAAAGTACAATATAACACCTGAAAGTATCGCAAAAGAAGTAGGTGAGGGCTTGCGAGCATTAATTCCTAAAAAAGCCGATATTTCACATAAACTTAATCTTAAAAAGATTCCAAAAGATGAATATCCAGGTTTGATACGCGAATTGACTGGTCAAATGGAACTAGCCAGCGCTAATTTAGAGTTTGAAAAAGCTGCTGAATTACGTGATCAAATCACTGAAATCAAGAATAAATTGTAAAAAACCTTATTAAAACATAAAACCCTATTTTAGAAGGTCCGTCCTTCAAATATTTCAAATAAAGTATATTTGCATTGAATCAGTTGAAAAAATAGTTTAATATGCTTGCAAAAATACACCAAGTATGCTATTATTACAACATTGCATTCGATGAAATGCTAGGGCCTCTTTCAAAGACGAGCGCACCCTTTATTATATAGGCGCTTTCACCGAATTATTCTCTTGTTTCTAAATTGCATATATATTACCGAGCTATTCATTAGCTCTAACAGAAAGGCTATTAAATATGGCATATCAACAAAGAAGTGGCGGACGCCCCAGTGGTGCCCGTACATCAAGTTTTAACCGCGGACGAAATGGTCGTGGTGGCAGTCGTGGACCTGCTAAAAAATATATTAACCCTAGTAAATTCATAAATAGGGCTACTCCAAAGGCCGAAGAAATTCAGTACGAATCAGTCCATAAATTTTCTGATTTTCCATTTGGAAATCAACTTCAACATAATATCTCAAAAAAAGGTTATGAAGTAACATCGTCAATTCAAGATCAGGCTATTCCATTTGTTATTGAAGGAAAAGATGTAATTGGACTAGCAAATACCGGTACAGGTAAAACTGCAGCATTTTTGCTACCAATTATTGAACGAATGACAGGTGTATCACTTCGTCCAAGTGTATTAATTATTGCTCCAACACGTGAGCTTGCCCAGCAAATTGACGAAGAATTCCGTGCATTCGCTCGTGGATTAGACCTATATTCAGCCTTAGTTGTTGGTGGCGTCCCAGTAGATCGTCAAATTCGTGACTTAAAACGTCGCCCACACTTTATTATTGGCACACCAGGTCGTTTGAAAGACTTAATGAGCCGAAAATTTGTAAGATTGGAAAATGTTACAACCTTAGTTCTCGACGAAGCTGATCGAATGCTTGACATGGGATTCTTACCAGATATACGTTCGATTGTTGGTGAGACACCATCTGATCGTCAAACATTATTATTTAGTGCAACTATTACTCCTGAAATTTCAGCGATTATAAATAGTTTCACAAAAAATCCTGTTACCGTATCAGTTCGCACTAGTGAAACCAATGAACATATCGAACAAGATGTGATTGAAGCTCGTGACAAGATGCATAAAGTTGAACTGCTGACTGAAATGTTACGTGAATCTGCAACGTACGATAAAGTTTTGGTATTTGGTGAAACAAAATTTGGCGTTCAACGTTTAAGCGACCACCTTGATAACAGTGGTATTGCATCAATTGCAATTCATGGTAACAAAAACCAATCACAACGAGCCCGTGCTTTGAAGCAATTCAAAGATGGTCGAGTTCGAGTAATGGTAGCAACAGACGTTGCGGCCCGTGGACTAGATATTCCAAACGTTTCACACGTTATTAATTTCGACACACCACAAAATTACGAAGACTACATTCACCGAATTGGACGTACTGGCCGAGCTGGTGCAACAGGACATGCTCATACATTCGTCGATGCTAGACGTTAATTAATAATCTTTCGGAAATAGTGATAAAATAAAATAGATGCGGTGACCGAGAATAGGTCATAGCCCGCAAGGCTATGTACGGTAGTGTAATGTCTACCCCGTATCTCCAAATACTATGACTGCGCAAGAATATATTTTATCAACCTTGAAAGCACTGGCCGAACCAGTGCTAATTCAAGATATAGATAAAATACCGCTAGAAGATGCTATATTCGCTAAGGTTATGTCTAAAAAGTTCAGAAAAACCAAAGCCGATGATGACGTTATAAAGATAACGAAAACTGCTATTAAGTATGCTGTTGAAAATAAAAAGCCAGTAAAAGTCGGTGTATTATTCGGTGGAAATAAATTATGGCGGTTTGAAGAAGCGCCTGAAATTGATTGGGCAGAATTATTTAGTTTAGAATATTATATTCAGTGGATGAAATCTATCGCAAGTGTTTATGAGTATGGTGCTAATTTTGAATATTACTCACAAAACATATCAATTGAATCATTAAACGGTGTTCCAAGGTCTGAAACAGATAGGTATACTGATACTTTTAAGGCCATGCTTGAATGGATTAAACCTTACATACCAGAAAATATTACGATAACCTATAGCTTACACGCTGATGAATACAGTGATGTATCGGAATATTACGCAGAGCTTGAAGAAGGTAAAAAGGTGATACTTGCCAATGGTAATGGACATTTACCGGAACTTGATGATATCCAAAAAGCCTCAACCGAGTTAAATGTGAAATTAAAGCCAGGACAAGATGATGATCCATTATGGCGCGAAAAAGTAGAGCTAGAACATCAAGCAATTTTCGAAACTAAAAGTCTCATCCCATACCTTACTGATTCAACAATTATACCAACATGCCCTGGTGCATTTCCTGGTCTTATTAATCCTGGGAGTACAAAACATTCAATTGCTAAATTTTGGGCTGGAGTCGGCGCATTAAAAAAATCGGGTGATGATTATCATAGAATGGTATTAACTCCAAAACAGCTCGAATCGGCAGAATTTGAATGGGAAGAGGTTCAGATTGATGGCTTAGGTGGTAAAAATTTCAAAAAAATCAGGGTTATTAGATAAAATATCGATTTTAACTAGTGCAAACATAGGTAGATTTACGGTATAATAGTTTTATGACACAGATATCTCGTGATGATGTGCTACATTTAGCACAACTATCTAGTTTGGAACTTGCCGAAAATGAAATTGACGGATTACAGACTGATATTAGTAATATTTTAGGATATGTTGAACAACTTAGTAAACTCGACACTAGTGGCGTCGAGCCGACTTATCAGGTTACCGGTTTAAGTAATGTTTGGCGTGATGATAAAGTTATTAATTACGGCGTAACACGCGAAGAATTATTAGCTAGATCGCAAGAAGTAGTTGATTTTCAAGTTAAGGTTCCAAAGGTATTATAAAAATGAATATTTCTGACACACTAACTCAAATTAAAGCTACCTCAGCACGAGCGGTTGTTGAAAATTCAATTAAACAAGCAAACGAAAATACTGATTATCACGCTTTATTAAACATAACATCTGAACGGGCCCTAAAAAGAGCAGATGATGTTGATTCAGGAAAGATTACTGGTAAACTTGCGGGTGTTCCATTTGTAGTCAAGGATAATTTTTTGGCATTTGGCGCACCAACCACCGCTGCTAGTATAATGCTTGAAAAATTTGACGCACCATTGCAATCAACTGCAGTTGAAAAATTAGAGGCCGAAGGTGCTATTTGTATTGGCAAAGCAAATCTTGATGCCTTTGCACATGGTGGTAGTACAGAGAATTCAGCATTTGGACCAACTAAAAATGCTTTCGATAAAGAAAGAGTGGCGGGTGGAAGTAGTGGTGGTTCAGCAGTGGTTACGGCGCTAAATATCGTTCCTTTTGCACTCGGCAGTGATACTGGTGGTTCAATCAGGCAACCCGCTAGTTTTAATGGAGTAGTTGGCGTAAAACCAACTTACGGCACAGTCAGTCGCTATGGTGTTGTTGCAATGGCTAGTAGTACAGACGTAATAGGTCATTTCACGACTAATATTTCTGATGCAGAACTGATAATGGATATTATTTCTGGTAGTGATGAACGAGATATGACAACATTACCAGATTATTTTGAAATTCAACAAACTTCAAAACCAAACCAAAAGATTGGCTTGATTAAAGACTTTATGACTGATGCCGTTGATACTGAAGTGCGAGAAAAAGTTAATCAATATGTTGAAAAATTACGAAGTGATGGGCATGTAGTCGAGGAAGTAGATTTACCAATGGCTGAATATGCGCTGGCGATTTATTACATAATCGTTCCAGCTGAACTTTGCAGTAATCTAGCCCGATATGATGGTATTCGCTATGGTAGTCGTGCCAGTGGCGTGAAAACTCTAGCCGAACTTTACGGAAAAACTCGTGATCAGGGATTTGTAACTGAAAATAAACGTAGGATTATGATTGGAAGCTACGTGCTTTCAAGTGGATATTTCGATGCATATTATCAGCAAGCTCAAAAAGCCAGAACACTTCTAATAAATGAATTTGATAAACTATTTGAAAAATACGATGTATTAATTGGTCCCGTTGCACCAACCCCAGCTTTTAAATTAGGTGAAAACACTGCTGATCCGATAAAGATGTATTTGAATGATATTATGACCGTGCCAACATCACTAGCTGGTTTACCAGCAATTAGTGTACCTTTTGGGTTCAGTAAGTCTGGATTGCCGATTGGTGTGCAATTAATGGGCCCAAGACGAAGTGATGCGTCACTATTGTCGTTAGCGCGCTCGATGGAGGTGAAATAATGGATCAAATGTTAATATTTTTCTTGGCTGCAGTGTTAATTGTTGGTGCAGTAATGCTTACTTTGATTCTCAATTCAAAAAAAGGTTCTAAAAAACTGAACGTTGAGCGTTATAGGGTTAAGTGCCTAGAGATTGAAAATCAGTTAAGAAGAGATCAACCTTCCTCGTTTCAAATGACTGTACTAAATGCCGATAAGTTAGTTGATCAGGCATTAAAGGGTCTCGGGATTAAAGGTAAAACTATGGCAGAGCGTATGAAAAACTCCGTTTCACTATATAGTGATCGAAATGGTATTTGGACAGCTCATAAACTTCGGAATCAAATTGCTCACGAGTCAGATGTAAATGTTACATATGAACAAGCTCGGCAAGCTATAGCCAGTTTTAAAAAAGCATTAAAAGATATAGGTGCAATATAATGGTTAATGAAGAAATATTAGCTAAATACAAGATGACAGTAGGTATTGAGTGCCATGTTCAGCTTGCAACTGAAACAAAATTATTCAGTGGTGCTGATAACGATGAACGTGATAAATCACCAAATAGTGTTGTTAGTCCAATTGATTTTGGTTTACCAGGCATGCTACCGGTTTTAAATAGAAACGCGGTTGATTTAGCAATTAAGGCAGGGAAAGCCTTAAATAGTCCAATTGCACATGTGAGTCGATTTGATAGAAAACATTATTTTTATCCCGATTTACCAAAAGGTTATCAAACTACTCAGATGTATAATCCAATAATTGGTCCAGGAATTATAAATATTCCTCTGGAAGATGGAAAATCAATAGATGTGCGTATTAATCATGCTCATATGGAAGAAGACGCAGGAAAACTTACCCACTTTAGTAACTTTAGTTTAGTTGATTTAAATAGAGCTGGTACTCCTTTAATTGAAATTGTATCTGAACCCGATATTCATTCCTCTGTTGAGGCAAAAGCATTCGCGACTGAGTTATATCATCTTATGACATATGCTGGAATTACTCGTGGTGATTTATATCATGGCAATATGAGATTTGACGTCAACATCTCTGCTTCACTAAAAGATTCAGACACACTTGGAACACGTTCCGAAGTTAAAAATTTAAATTCCTTTAAAAGTGTTGAGCGTGCTGCTGAATTTGAATTTCGTCGTCAAGTAGAGATATTGGAACGTGGTGAAAAAGTTGTTCAAGAAACTCGCGGCTGGGATGACAACAAACAAAGGACATCTGCTCAGCGCAGCAAAGAAGACGCCCAAGATTACAGGTATATGCCCGATGCAGATATTCCACCAATTATTTTGACAGATGAAGAGATTGATAAAATTCAATCAACAGTCCCGAATCTTCCGCCATTTTATAGAAAGTCATGGAGTGGTTTGGGCTTAGACAGTACAGTTACTAATGCTTTGGTAAATTCACAATCAACTGCAATACTGCTTCAGAGAATTCTTGAAAAAACAAACGAATCAACAGCTCGACGTGTAGCTATATGGTTGTTAATGCTAATTGATGGACAAACAGATAGCGATTTGTTGGGTAATAGTACTATATCGGTTTCTGATGATCAATTTATTAAACTATCAAAAATGGTTGAAGCTAACGAATTAAGTTCAACTGCAGCCAAAGAAGTACTTTTTGAAATGACGAAACGGTCAGATGGTCCGCGTATTATTGCAGGTGAAAAAAAGTTATTACAAGTTAATAATGAAGATGATATAACTGTTGTTATTGTCGAGGTGTTAAGTGATATTTCATCTCAAAAAGCAGTTCAAGACTTTAAAAATGGTAACGAAAAAGTCATAGGCTTTCTGGTTGGGCAGGTGATGAAAAAATCTGGCGGAAACGTGAACCCATCATTAGTTCAGAAGCTAATCAGAGACAGGATAAATTTATGAGACAGCCAACCAAGGCTATTATTTGTGCTGCTGGACTAGGTACTAGATTTCTACCACAGACTAAGGCTATGCCAAAAGAAATGCTTCCAATTATAGACAAACCAGTTATTCAGCTGATTGTTGAAAATGCTGTAAAAGCAGGGGTTACAGACATAATTATTGTAACCGGTAGTACAAAACGTGCGATTGAAGATCACTTTGACAGGAGTGATGAACTCGAGTCTGAATTAAGAGAAAAAGGTAAGGGCGACAAAGCCGATCAAATTAAAGCAGTAGCCGAGCTTGCTAATTTTATTTATATTCGTCAAAAAGGATCGCCAAAAGGAAATGCACGTCCAATTTTGAATGCACAGCATTTAATTGATAAAGATGAGCCTTTTTTTGTGTTTTTTGCTGACGATTTCTTTAGATCTGACATTGCTTGGCCAATTCAGTTAAAAGAGGTATACAATAAAACAGGTAAATCAATAATTTCATTAATTGAGGTTGATAAAAAAGATGCTGATAAATATGGTATGGCTGAAATTGGCGACCAGCTTTCCGAACGAGTTTTTAAAATAAATGGTCTAATCGAAAAGCCCGGAAAAGAGAAAACTCCATCATCATATGCATCAGTAGGAAGTTATTTATTAACGCCTGATATTATTTCACTTATTGCAAAAGAAAAAGTAGGAGTTAATGGTGAAATTACACTTGCAGATAGTATTAATGAATTAGCTAAAAAGGATACCGTCTATGGCTGTTTTATTGAAGGCGTTTGGCATGACACAGGTAATCAGCTGAAATATCTCGAAGCAGTCGTAGATTTGGCACTTGAGAGTAAAAAATATGGCAAGGATTTTGAGAAATATTTGAAAAAAAGACTTTGCTAGGTATTTGCTTATATGCAAAAAATAATGTTATTATATATTTGATAGACAAAAAATCAAAAATGAAAGGTATAAAATATGAGTTCATCAGCCGAAATATTAGTTATTATATTATCTATTGCGTTAGCTTTTTTCTTGATATTAGGAATAATTTTATTTATATATTTGATTGTATTAACACGTCAAATTAGAAGATTTACAAAATCTGCCGAACGAACAGTTGATAATATTGAATCAACAGTTTCGGGATTTTCAAAGATAATTTCGCCAATATATATTGCTGAAATGGTTTCGGGTTACGTAAAGAAATTTAATAAAAAGAAGGAGAAATAAATCATGTCAAAAGGTAAATTTGCATTAGGTGCTCTTTTGGGAGCAGCTGCAGGTGTAATTGCTGGAGTATTAACAGCTCCAAAAAGTGGAAAAGAAACAAGGGCTGACATAAAGAATAAAGCGAAAAAAGTAAAATCAGATGCTTCAATCAAAGCAAAAAAAGTAGCTTCTGATGCTAGTGATCTCGCTGAAGATGTAAAAGATAAAGTTAAATCTGTTGCCAAAGATGCAAAAGTTAATGCTGATGATTTAAAAGCCCGTACTGAACGTGCTGTCGAAGGTGCAAAAAAAGGTTTTTCTAACAAAGAATAAGACAATCTATTGATTTATAAAAGATAACACACAATAACATAAGTGTGTTATCTTTGTATGTAGGGTTTATATGATAAAAAAAATATCTAAAAAAATTAATAGTGATAACGAACGCGGCGCTCGTCGTCAGTTAATTGAAGAATTATTCAACGACTTCAATAGAAATCGTTTTCAGGTTTATTGGATGAATTTCACAAGAGGCTTATTTTTCGGTTTTGGTACCATATTAGGCGGTACATTATTAGTTGCTTTATTAATATGGGTGCTAAGCCAATTTGCTGGTTTTCCATACGTAGGTGAATATATTAGACATGTCATCGATGCCGTACAAGGCGCTAATCCTTAGGTTGATTTTACTACAGACAAACCAGACTGAGGTTCGTTATACTAGTATGTACACATGGGGGTACAATTAAAACCATCTGATTTTGTGCATTTACATAATCACACACACCATAGCTTGCTTGATGGTTTAACAAAGATACCTGACTTAGTAAATAGAGTTAAAGACTTGGGCATGACAGCTGTTGCCGTAACAGACCACGGTACAATGTCTAGTGCGATAGAGCTTTACAAAGTAGCTAATGAGGCTGGTATTAAACCAATTATTGGTTTGGAGGCTTATGTAGCTACTAGGTCTAGGCATGATAGAGATCCTAGTAAAGATAAGGCAAGGTTTCATCTAACAATCCTAGCCATGAATAACCAAGGCTATCAAAACCTAATGGAGTTAAGCACCATAGCTAATCTTGAAGGTATGTATTATAAACCACGTATCGACCATGAAATTTTGGAAAAATACAACGAAGGATTAATAATCCTATCAGGATGTTCAAGCAGTGAAATCGGTAATAGTTTAAGAAACGATAATTACGAAGAAGCAAAAAAAATTGCGATTTGGTATAAGTCGATTTTTGGTGATCGTTATTATCTAGAGATGCAAAACCATGAATGGGATGTTCAAGTTAAGGTGAATGAATATCTTCAGAAGTTGTCAAAAGATCTGGATATTCCTTTAGTAATTAGTAATGATGGTCACTATTTAGTTTTTGAGGATCAAGATGCTCATGAGATATTATTATGTGTTGGTACGGGTGCATTTTTGACTGATGAAAAACGTATGAGCTTGAAGGATTTTGATCTACATGTAACAGATACAAAAGACATTATTGAAAAATGGGGAAAAAATAATCCTGAGGCAATATTAAATACAAAAAGAATTGCCGATCGTTGCGACGTAAAGCTTGAACTTGGTGGAATATTAATACCCGTATTTCCAACACCATCTGGAGAAAATGAAAAATCATTCCTTGAAGAACTAGTCTATCGTGGTTTGGCTTGGCGTTACGGTAAAATTAATCGCGATAAAACCACTAACATGACAATTAGTGAAGCTAAAAAAAATATTCCCAAAGAAATGTTAGTAAGAGCTGAATATGAATTAGGTGTTGTAGATAGTATGGGATTTAATGGATATTTTTTAATTGTTCAAGATTTTATTAATTGGGGTAAGGATAAGGGAATTATTTTTGGGCCTGGACGAGGTAGTGCTGCTGGATCAATATTGGCATATGCACTACGCATTACCGAACTTGATCCGTTAAAATTTGGTTTGTTGTTTGAACGTTTTTTGAATCCAGATCGTATTAGTATGCCTGACGTTGATATCGACATTCAGGATACGAGACGAGATGAGGTAATAGCATATTGCGCAGATAAATACGGCTCAAATCGTGTTGCTAACATTGTAACTTTTGGCAGAATGGCAGCTAGGGCAGCAGTTAGAGATGTAGCCAGAGTCCTACAAGTGCCATATTCCGAGGCCGATCGTTTTTCAAAGATGATTCCACCACCAGTTCAAGGTAGGCATATTCCACTTGCCAAAAGTGTAGTTGACGATGCTGATTTAAAAAGAGAATATGAATCAAATCCAGTCGCAAAACAGGTATTTGATTTTGCAATTAGACTAGAGGGCACAATTCGTTCACATGGAGTACACGCGGCAGGCGTTGTGATTGCTCCAGATGATATAGTAAAATATATTCCACTTGAAATGGCACAAAAAGGTGTTGTGGCCACTCAATATCCTATGTTTCCAGTTGAAGAACTTGGTCTACTTAAGATGGACTTTTTGGGTTTATCAAACCTGACAACAATTAATAATGCTTTGCGTATTATAAAAAAAGTTAATGGGGTAGAAATAGATTTAGATAATCTACCACTTGATGATAAAAAAACGTATGAATTAATGCAACGTGGTGATACGACTGGTGTATTTCAAATTGAATCTGCCGGGATGAAACGATATTTGAGGGATTTGAAGCCAACTCAATTTGACGACATAATTGCTATGGTTGCATTATATCGGCCTGGTCCCATGCAGTTTATAGACAGCTTTATTAAACGTAAACATGGTAAAGAAAAAATTACATATCTTCATCCAAAGTTTGAAGACGCATTAAAGCAAACATATGGGATTTTAGTCTACCAAGAACAATTTATGCAAATATCCAAAGATTTTGCTGGCTTTACAGGCGGCCAAGCTGATACTCTTCGAAAAGCGGTTGGTAAAAAGAAAATTGATCTCATGCGAAAAGTAAAAAAAGACTTTGTTGACGGAGCTGTTAAGTATAGTGGTGCTGATCCGAAACTTGCAGAAAAATTTTGGTCTCAATTAGAAGATTTTGCAAATTACTGTTTTAACAAATCACATGCTGCTTGTTATGGATTAATATCTTATTGGACGGCATACTTAAAAGCTAATTATCCTGAGGCTTTTATGGCTGCTTTAATGACTAGTGACCAAAATGATATTGATAGACTTGCTATTGAGATTGGTGAATGCAAACATATGGGAATCACTGTTTTACCACCAGATGTAAACGAAGGTTTTATCGAATTTGCAATAGTTCCGGGTAAAAAAGAAATTAGATTTGGTATGGCTGCAGTTAAGGGTGTTGGTACAGGAGCAGTAGAGGAAATTTTGCGCACTCGTGACATAGATGGTAAATTTGCAAGTGTTGAAGATTTTGCGAAGAGAGTTTCAACAGGTAGATTTACAAAAAAAGCCTGGGAGTCACTCATTAAATCAGGTGGGTTTGATAGTTTAGCTGATAGGTCAGACCTATTGTTTAATCTTGAAACCATTCAGGCTTTTGCTAGTAAGATACAAAAGGAAGCTCTAAGTGGTCAAACTGATTTATTTGGCGGTTTAAGTGATTCGGCTAATATTCAACAAACTGTTCTACTTCAACCATCTCCTATAAAACATGCTGAAAAAGAACGCCTTGCATGGGAGAGGGAATTGATGGGGTTATACATCAGTGCCCATCCACTTGATAATTATGATGCGTATTTTGATGAACAGACTGTATCTTTGGCACAAATATCACCAGAATATGATGGCAAAAAAGTTACAGTTGGAGGTTTGATTTCTACAGTTCGAACGATTGTTACAAAAAATGGCGCAAGAATGGCTTTTGTTGGAATAGAAGACAAGACTGGTGAGTGTGAGATAATAATCTTTCCCGGTATATATGAAAAGGTTGGTGCAAAATTAGTTCAAGACTCAGTAGTTCGAGTAGTTGGAAAAATAAATTCTCGTGACCGTGATGGGAATTTGGGCACTGATGCAAAAATTATTGCTGATGATATACAATTTGTGAGCGATAAGGAGCTTCAGGATTATGAGTCTACTGGTCGCAAAATGAATAAACCAAAAAATAAAAATACTATATCAATAAAAAAAATAAGCGACGAATCCATAAAACCAGAGAAACCAATAATTGCAAAAAAACTATTTGTTCATATAAAAGACCCTGATGATCATGAATCACTTCATCTGCTTAAGAAAATATGCAGTGATTATCCTGGTGCTTCAGATATTGTATTAGTCCTTGGTGCGGACAAAAAATCAGCAATTAAATTACCGTTCAAGGTAGAGACTAGCGATCAACTTATTGATAGCTTAGTAAAAATACTAAATAAGGAAAGTGTAATCCTTAAATAGTTAAAGCGTATAGAGCAATGCCGGTTGCAACACTAACATTAAATGACTCTTTTTTACCAACCATTGGTATTTCAATAATATCGTCACATTGAATTAATAATTCTTTATTTATTCCGTTTACCTCTTCACCGATAAATAGTGCTACTTTTTCAGGTAACTTGTATTTAGAAATAGGGATACTTTTTGAATTTTGTTCTAAGCCAACAATCGTAAAACCTTTATTTCTTAGATTATCAATATCTGGGACTTCTTGATATTCAAAAGGCACCATTGTTTCAGCGCCTAAGGCAGTTTTATGTATCTGTTGTGTTAATTTATCTGAAATGTGAGGTAATCTAGTGTCATCAGTTAATTTTGGGTATGGGCTATAACCGCTTAATATTATTTTTTTTACGCCAAAACCTTCACATGTTCTAAAAATCGAACCAATATTATGAGTTGAGCGTATGTTATGTGCAATAATATATATCTCTGTCATTGCTTGATATTGTATCATTTTTCACCTACAATGTGATTATGCGGAAAAACACAAGTGGTTTCACTATTGTTGAGCTCTTAATTGTAGTCGTTATTATTGGAATACTTGCGA
>JBAXKN010000003.1:0-45230 GCA_037135295.1 Candidatus Saccharimonadota bacterium | reverse complement strand
GGTGCTGGATCTGTTAAACAAGTAAAAGAAAAAGAAACGATTGTCACAAAGAAAACTGAAACAGTAGAGGAGAAATAAAAAATGGGCGTATCAATCGAAGACATCAAAAAACTAAAAGAATTATCAGGTATTGGTTTGACTGATGCAAAAGCGGCATTAGTTGAAGCAAAAGGTGATTTTGATAAAGCACTTGAAGCACTTCGTAAAAAAGGTGTGACAAAGGCCGAGAAAAAAGGTGACCGTGAAGCACGTGAAGGATTAATCGACAGCTATGTTCACAGTGGTCGTATCGGTGTTATCGTAGAAGTAAACTGTGAGACGGATTTTGTTGCTAGAACAGATGGTTTTAAGGCGTTTGTTCATGAAATTGCATTGCAAATCGCTTCCATGTCTCCAGTTTATATATCTGAAGCTGATATTCCAGCAGATGAGCTTAAACGTGTTCGTTTAGAGTCCGAAGAAAGAGTGAAATCAGAAGGTAAAACAGCTGAAATTGCTAAGAAAATTGTTGATGGGCAAGTCAAAAAGCATTTTGCTGAAAAGGTTCTTTTGCAACAAGTTTATATTAAAAATGAAAAACAAACTGTTGAAGATTTTGTCAAAGAAAATATCTCGAAAACTGGTGAAAATCTAATCATTCGTCAATTTAAACGTATTGAACTTGGTGTTAATGAATAAAAAATAGATTTAATGTTTTTAATAACCACGTATTTTTACGTGGTTATTTTTTTATACCATAACCCTAGTGTTATACTGAATCTATGAAAAGAAGTGGTGCTTCAGCCTTCACAATAGTCGAACTCCTAGTAGTCATAGTAGTAATAGGTATACTAGCAGCTATTACGATTGTAGCCTATACAGGCATCTCTCAAAAAGCAATGGTAGCATCTCTACAGTCAGATTTAACTAACTCCTCTAAACAACTAAAGATGTTCCAAACTATCAATGGTGGTTATCCAATTACAATTTCAACTGACTGTGCTAATGAACCGACTACAACAACTAGGTTGTGTCTTAAACTAAGCTCTGGCAACACCATCACGTCACTAAATGGTGACTATTCAGTTAACAATGATACTACTCCACAAACCTTTAGACTAACTATTACTAACACTAACTCTAATACCATTAGCCTAGTCACAGACAGCTCTAAACCAATGATACCAACACCAGCTCCACTTAACCCAGTAGCTGACTGGCAAGCCATACCAACAGGTGATCACTATGGTAATTTCTATGACTCAGTCACTAAAACATATGCTACTGTATCACGTGCTACTACCAAAACCATATATGACCCAGCTACTCAACATATCTATGATGTACCAGCTAACCAACTAGCTATTAATCCAAGAAGTGATGGTAAGAATGGACATGAGGCTTTGATTGAGGAGGGGAGGACTAATTATCTGTTGAATAGCTATGGGGCGGCGAATACGAACGGTTCGTGGGATTCATGGTCATCTTCGATTAGCAATGTATCAGGTGTTTTGAATAAAAGCATAACTTCAGGTGTTTATAGGTCATCGGCACAAAGGTACCAATATACGGGTGTTGTAGGAGATTCACCGCAAAAGTTTGCTTACAACGATCAAACGACCGTATCTGGTTCTTTTTCTGCAACAGAGAATGCATCGTTTTCTGTATTAATAAAAGGAGTTGTATCTGGATGTAATCTATATATTCAGATTGTGGCTAGAGATGCTGCAACCGCTTCATTAGGAACTCAGACAGTAGAAGTTGCTCCTACTAGCGCAAATTTTACGCGATATTCAATCGTCTATCTTAATCTACCAGTTAATACAGTGAAAGTAACGGCACGTGTTTATGTTGGAAATATTGGTGATACTGATACGTTTGATTTCTCTCTGGATGCTGCTCAGCTTGAAAAAGGTGCTTTTGCTACTTCATATATTCCAACAACAACAGCAGTTACAACTCGAAGCCCGGATGTAGTTAATGTACCGTCTACAAATTGGAACGCAAGTGCAGGGACAATCCTGTCCTCTTATTATTTGTCAAACTGGAATGATAGTCTGACGCATGGTCTTGTAACCGCTGGCAGTACTGGCGTGGAAGAAGTGGGGTTGGATAAAAACGCGGCTAATACGGCTCGAATGATTGTATGGAATGCTGGTGCAGCAGCAGCTCCTATGGTTAGTGTTAGTGGTTCGGGATATAAAATTCAGGCTGGAAAATGGGGTGGTGGCGAAGTCGCATCGTTTATTGATGGTGGCAGTAAAGCAACTGTCGCAAATAAAATGCCGGCTAGCATAACAGGAAACGTAACGATTGGAAACCGGTACGGCTATATTAACAGTTCCATTTCCCGTCTCTCTGTCTATTCATCAGCTCTCTCCGATTCTGATATCCTCTCAGTCACAAACGCCATCAAGGATGGCCCATAAATTGTATTTTTATTATTCTTAAATGGTTGTTTAGATAGTGAATAGTGCTCGCTGGTATATATTAGCCTTTTTGGTTACAATATATGTAATATGTTTGATACAAAACCATACGAAGAGAAAATTAAATTATCAATTATTCATTTTGAGGAAGAGTTGAAAAAGGTTCGCACTGGACGTGCGCATCCTGGCCAGCTTGACGGTATAAAAGTGGAAGTTTATGGAACAATGATGCCATTAAATCAGGTGTCAAATGTCGCTGCGCCAGAAGCTCAAATGCTACAAGTAACTCCATTCGACCCTAGTAATATAAATGCTATTAGTTCAGCAATTCGAGCTGATCAAAGTCTAGGTTTTAACCCTAGTGATGACGGTCATACTATCCGTATCCCAGTTCCACCACTTACCGAAGATCGTCGTAAACATCTCGTAAAGCAAACTAGTGAAAAAGTAGAAGAAGTTAGAATTGTATTACGAAATATTCGTCAGGACGCCCTAAAAGAAGCAAAACGAAAGAAAGAAGCAAAAGAACTTTCCGAAGATGACGTAAAGCGTGTTGAAAAGGATATCGATAGCAATATGACAACTGCAAACATAAAGATTGATGAAATTTTTAGATATAAAGAGAAAGAAATACTGAAGATATAATGACCGACCTAGTTATTCCAAATCATATTGGATATATTGTTGATGGTAATAGAAGATGGGCAAAAAAACACGGCTTGCCACCATACGAAGGTCACCTAGCTGGTCATAATTCATTTCAAGAAGTAATGATCGCTACATTTGATGCTGGTGTAAAATATGTTTCAGCCTATGTTTTCAGCACAGAGAATTGGAAACGAAGTGAAGAAGAGGTTAGTAAGTTGATGGGTCTAGTCCTACGGTTATTAACGACTGATTTACCTATTTTTGATAAGAATAATATAAAGTTAGTAGTTTTAGGGTCACGTGATAAGGTAAGCGGTCGAATTATAAAAGCGATTGATGATGCCGAGCTGCGAACTGCGAACAACACAGCTGGCACATTGGCACTTTGTTTTAATTATGGCGGTCAATTAGAAATTGTAGATTCGGTTAAAAAAATTGTTCAGTCTGGTGTTTCAGCTGACGAGGTTAACGTTGAATTGATTGAAAGAAATCTATATGCACCAGAGGTGCCGCCAATAGATTTAGTCGTTAGAACAAGTGATGAGCAACGTATATCTAATTTCATGTTATGGCGTATTGCTTATAGCGAAATGCTGTTCATAAATAAAATGTGGCCTGATATGAATAAGGAAGATGTAACAGAAATAATAAAAGAATATAGTAATCGTTCAAGGAGATTTGGAAAATAATGGAATTATTTTTTGGGATTATCACGGGCCTTCTTATATTAGCTGCGTTAGTTGTTGCTCATGAACTAGGTCATGCAATCGCCGCACGACGCAATGGTGTAGTTGTTGAAGAATTTGGTGTTGGTTTTCCGCCGAGTGCTTTTAAGAAAAAACTAAAAAGTGGCACGGTATTTTCACTAAATTGGATACCACTTGGAGGATTTGTAAAACTACAGGGCGAATATGATTCAGCTAGGAAAAAAGGTGATTATGGTGCTGTAAGTTTCAGACAAAAAACAAAAATCCTTTTATCTGGAGTCGCCGTTAACTGGTTATTAGCTGCACTATTATTAACCGTATTAGCATTAACTGGTTTACCAAAAGTGCTACCAAATCAAGTATCGGTATTGGGCGATACTACAATAGTAAATCAGCCAGTTGAAATTACTGCCTTAACAAAAGATTACCCAGCACAAAAATCAGGTTTTAAGGTCGGTGATAAGATTATTAGATTTGCAGGATATGAAGTTCCAACAGCTGATAGACTGATTGAGATATCGAAACAGAAAAAAGGTCAGAGCGTAGCTGTTATATATAACCGAAAAGGTGTTGAGTATAATAAAAATGTCACTTTAAGAAATAGTTCTAGTGGCGGGTTATTTGGTGCAAGCTTAGGTCAACGAGAAATGATAAAATCTACTTGGTCTGCGCCAATAGTTGGTGTTGCTACGACTGCACAATTTTCGTGGTTGACTTTACAGGGTGTTGGTCAACTAATCGGTGATTTGACTAGTGGTCTTGTTTCTCAACTAAATCCAAATTCGGCGATTCGCGAACAAGCATCGAAAGATCTAAATAAAGTTGGCGATAGTGTGGCTGGTCCGATAGGTATACTAGGAACAATATTCCCAGCGGCTCAACAAGCAGGTTTAACTCAATTGATATTCTTAACTGCAATAATATCGCTTTCACTTGCGGTAATGAATATACTACCAATCCCATCACTTGATGGTGGCAGATGGCTTACTATGGCGTTATTTAAATTATTTAAAAAGAAATTAACAAAAAAGCGTGAGGAAAGAATTCAAACAATTGGTTTTTCTATTCTTATGTGTTTAGTAATTTTGGTGACTTTCGCTGATGTTTCAAAATTATTCTAAAAAAATAAGGAAGTTGTTGAAAAAGTGTATTAAAAACCTACATCAGTATAATTGGTGGATGTTGTTGATGTTGCCAGCATGGGTATTCGTTTGCTTTTTTGCGTCACAAATAATAATAACATTTTTGATATGGGTATTATCCTTGGTAAATATTTCGTACGATTCAATTAATGAAAATCTTTTTAATACTTTATACGCTGCAGTAGTATATTTGCTTACTCTATTTTTTGTAATCATAGTTCCGTTATTAATTAAAAAAAGTAAAATTAACAAAGACGATATTGGACTAAGTAGGTTACCGAATTGGACTGATATATTAATAACACCTGCAGGATTGATTATATATTTAATATTTTCATCGTTATTAATTCTACTTGCGACCAGAGTTATCCCTTGGTTTGATGCCAATCAAGTCCAAAATACCGGTTTCAGTCAATTTAGTCAGCGTTATGAGTATGTTTTAGCATTTTTGACACTAGTCGTTATTGCTCCAATTGCTGAAGAAATATTATTCCGTGGTTATTTATATGGAAAACTAAAGAAATATGTTCCAATTTGGGTAGCGATACTTGCTACTAGTATATTGTTTGGCGCTATTCATGGTGCCTGGAATTTGATTCTGGATACATTTGCGCTGAGCATCATACTTTGCCTTCTTCGCGATTATACGGGCAGTATATGGGCTTCAATACTACTTCATATGTTAAAAAACGGTATTGCTTTTTACATACTTTTTATTTATCCTTCGTTATTAGTTGCTATCGTAAAGTAATCGATTTATCTAATGCTATTAGTGTGGCAAAAAGCACATATCTGTTGTAACATAGTATAAATGGCAAAAGAATTGTTACCTAAAAAATCAGATAATATTTCAGAGTGGTACACATCTGTAATTCGTATTGCAGATTTGGCTGATTATGGACCAGTAAAAGGAACGATGATTATTAAGCCGTACGGTTATGCGATTTGGGAGGCAATACAAAAACAACTTGACGGATATATTAAAGAAAAAGGGGTTAAGAATGCTTATTTCCCTTTGTTCATTCCAATGTCTTTTTTGGAAAAAGAAAAGAGCCATGTTGAAGGTTTTTCACCCGAGCTCGCTGTCGTCACAGTGTGTGGTGGCGAAAAACTAGAAGAGCCACTCGTTGTTCGTCCTACGAGCGAAACAGTTATATATGATGCATACGGAAAGTGGATTCAATCTTGGCGTGACTTGCCATTGATGATGAACCAATGGTGCAATGTTGTGCGCTGGGAGAAGCGCACAATGCCATTTATGCGCACAAGTGAATTTTTATGGCAAGAAGGTCACACAGCACATGCCACACATGAAGAGGCAATTGAAATGCAGAATTGGGCGATGGATGCATATTCAAAAGTATATCGAGATCTGCTGGCGATTGATGGTTATACAGGCCTCAAATCAATAACCGAGAGATTTGCTGGTGCTGCAAACAGTCTAACATTCGAATCATTGATGCCTAGCGGTAAAGTTGTTCAATCTTGTACGTCGCACGATCTTGGTCAGAACTTTTCTAAAGTGTTTAATATAAAATTTCAGGATGAGCAGGGCGTCGATAGTTATGCATGGCAGACAAGTTGGGGCTATACCACTAGATCGATTGCTGCATTGATTCTAGCGCACGGTGACGACAATGGATTATGTTTGCCACCAAACGTTGCTCCTATTCAGATTGCTATTGTTTCGGCAAAAGCAACCAAAGAAGTTGTAGATTTCTGCAGATTATTAAATGAAGAATTAGTTGGCAATGGGATTAGATCAGAATTTGACAATCGTGATGATGAAACTTTTGGATATAAATTAAACAAGTGGGAAGTAAGAGGTGCACCTATCGTAATCAAGGTGGGGCCGAGGGAGGTTGATAACGGTAAACTTACTTGTCGTAGAAGAGATACCTTAAGTGACGTTGAAATAAACAGGGGTGATGCAACTATTAACATTAGGGAATTATTTGATGAAATTCAATCATCGATGTTAAATTCATCAGTAAACTACAAAGAAGAAAATACTAGGACAGCATCTAATTATGATGAGTTCAAGGACATAATGAAACAGCATAAAGGTTTTATAAAGGTGTTTTGGAATGATGATCCTAAAATTGAGAAGATAATAAAGGATGAGACAACCGCGACTACTCGATGTAAAATTGCCGAAGATACGTCTGGAGTCGACTTTTATACCGGAAAACCCGCAAAGGATATTTGGTTGTTTGCTCAATCCTATTAGTTTAATTAAGATGTGTGCGTGGTTAGTGAAAAAAGTGTTGACATACTAAAAGCTGCTTGATAAACTAGTTTGAATATAAACGATTTTTATAAAATACGCTATATATAGTGTATAATATTGTATATAAAACGCTAATTAGGTTTAATTGAGGAATAATATTATGAAGAAGATTTATCAAATTACCAAACAGGGTAAGAAAGAGCTTGAAACAGAGTTAAGTGGTTTAAAAGGGCGTCGTATTGGTATTGCTGATAAGATAGCCGAAGCGCGAGACTTTGGTGATCTTAGTGAAAATGCCGAGTACGATGTTGCTCGTGAGGAACAGGGATTTATTGAGACTAGGATTGCCGAGATTGAAGATATTTTGAAAAATGCAGAAATTATAAAAAGTAAAAGCAGCTCAAAAGTTTCACTTGGAAATATGGTTGAATTAAAAACTGGTAAAAAACAAGTTTCGTATATAATAGTTGGCCCAGTAGAAGCTGACCCGTTAGAAGGAAAAATTAGCAACGAGTCACCAATTGGAATAGCAATATTTGGAAAAAAAGTTGGCGACAAAGCTGTCATCTCGACCAATAAGGGTATTGTATCTTACGAAATCGTCAGTATTGCCTAAAATTGACTATTGAAATTATGCTATAATTAGCAAATATGGCGACATTAAAAGATTTTCGTGATGAACGTTTAAGGAAGTTAGAAACTTTACGTGGTTTGGGTATAAATCCATATCCCGCGCAATCACATCGGACTCATAATGCGTCTGATATTTCTAACCAATTTGATAGTTTGCAGGGAACTGTCGTCACTGTTGTTGGGCGAATTGTGGGAATAAGAAAATTTGGAAAATTAGCCTTTATTGTTATAAAAGATTATAGCGGTCAGATTCAACTATTTCTAAAATCAGACACTACTGAAGGGCTTGATTCATCAAAAAATCAAATCGGTATAGCTGAACTTCCACTTCTAGACACGGGAGATTTCATTGAAGCAACTGGCAATGTGATAAAAAGTAAAACAGGCGAAGTTTCAATTGAAGTTAAGAGATTTAATCTATTAACGAAGTCACTTCGTCCTATGCCGAGCGCTATTGATGGGTTTACAAATAAAGAAGAGCGACTTCGCCGCCGATATATCGATATAAATATTAACCAGAGTGTAAGAGATAGGTTTGTAAAACGTAGTAAGTTTTGGCAAGCAACAAGAGATTTCTTAAATCAAAACGGTTTCATTGAAATTAATGTTCCAGTATTGGAACACACTACTGGTGGTGCTGATGCAACTCCTTTTGTTACACATATGAATTCAATTGATCAGGACTTTTATCTACGTATAAGTCATGAATTGCCACTAAAAAGATTAATTGGTGCAGGATACGAAAAAATATACGACATTGGACCACGTTTTCGTAATGAAAATTTCAGTGATGAGCACCTACCAGAACATGTCGCCATGGAATGGTACTGGGCATATGCAAACTGGCAAGATGGTATGAAGTTTATGGAAGAAATGTACAAATATGTTTTAGAACAGACATTCGGAACATTACAGTTTCATATTCAAGACAAAGACCTAGATATGAGTGCTGAGTGGGAAGTTATAGATTACGCAAATGTAATAAAAAATAAATATGGAATTGATGTTTACGATAGTTCAATCGACGACATAAAGAAATCATTAATCGAAAATAAACTCGAAGTTCAACAAACTGAAAGTCGTGCACGCAGTATTGATAAGTTGTGGAAGAATATTCGTAAGGATATAAATGGTCCGGCATGGCTGATTAATACACCAAAATTTATTAGTCCACTAGCAAAGGAAAACCCTGACGATAATCGAACCGTACAAAGATTCCAACCTATTATTGCAGGCTCAGAGCTTGGAAACGGTTTTTCTGAACTAAATGATCCCATCGATCAATTGAATAGATTTGTTGAACAAAAGAATATGCGTGAAGCAGGTGACGATGAGGCGATGATGCTCGATATCGATTATGTTGAAATGTTAGAGTATGGAATGCCACCAGCATGTGGCTGGGGTTTTAGTGAGCGTGTATTTTGGGTTTTCGAAGGTGTTACGGCACGTGAAGGTGTACCGTTTCCGCAACTTCGTTCTGAAATAGATAACACAACTCGTGACATCTATCCAAATATTAACTTATAACCATAAAAAGTCTGTTACAATAATTATATGTTAGATATCCGTTATATTCGAGATAACGCAGATGCGGTTCAATTAAATGCTCAAAATAAGGGCTATGATGTTGATATTAAAAAACTGCTTGATTTAGATTCAGAACGACGTCAGAAACTTATTGAAGTTGATGAATTTCGTGCAAAAAGAAACGAAAATATCTCTAGTGCAAATGGTTCTCGCCCTACTGAAGATTCAATTGCGCAGGGAAAAGTTATAAAAGAAAAATTAGGTGAAATTGAGTTACAATTGAAAACTCTCAATTCAGATTATATGAGTTTATTAAAGCAAGTTCCAAATATGTCATCACCTGATGTACCTGTCGGAAAAAGTGAAGATGAAAATGTTGTAGTGAAAACAATAGGCAGTATACCTAAATTCGATTTTGTGGCATTGAATCATTCTGAGATAGCTACGAAACGGGGTTGGCTCGATAAGGAACGTGCAGCAAAAGTAACAGGCAGCCGTTTTGCATATGTGATGGGTGATTTAGTGAAATTACAATTTGCAGTTATTCAGTTTGTGATTAATACACTTAGCGATGAAGATAAAATTACTGAAATTGCAAATAATGCGGGGCTTAAGGTTTCAAGCCGACCATTTATACCAGTTTTACCACCTTTAATGATTCGGACTGAGATGTATGATGCCATGGATCGCTTGGAGCCAAAAGACGATAGGTACAAACTAGAGGGTGACGATTTATGGTTGCAGGGTAGTGCCGAGCATGTGCTTGGTAGCATGCATTCAGGTGAAATATTTGACGAAGCCGATTTACCACTTCGTTATCTTGGATATGCTACAAGTTTTAGGCGTGAAGCAGGCACATATGGTAAGGACATGGAAGGCATACTTAGGATGCATCAATTCGATAAACTTGAAATGGAAAGTTTTACAACTGCCGACGATGGTCCTAATGAACATTTGTTATTTGTCGCTATACAAGAGTATTTGTTGTCACAACTTGGCTTGCCTTACCAAGTTGTTAAAAAATGCACAGCTGATATAGGTAAGCCTAATTCTATTGGAGTTGATATGGAAGCATGGTTACCGGGTCAGAATAAATATCGCGAGACACATACAGCTGATTATATGACTGATTACCAGGCTCGTCGTTTGCAGACTAAAGTACGTCGCGCTTCTGGTGATTTAGAGCTAATTCATACTAACGATGCAACAGCTTTTGCTTTGGGGCGTATAATGATTGCAATAATTGAGAATGGTCAAACATCTGAAGGCAAAGTAAACGTTCCGAGCGTTCTACAGCCATATTTATCAGGTCGAACGATTCTATAAGACAAAAAATGATATAATATAACTACCAACCAAACTAAATAGGAGGGTAATATGATTACATCAATAAAAGTTATTGGTATAGCGTATGAAGTTGACGAGGTGACTCGGAAATATGTCTTAAAAAGGATTGGAAGTCTTGATCGTTATGTACCTAGACATGCTCGAAAAAGTGTGTCCGTCGAAGTTAAACTTGAACAAGTAAATCATGACCATGGTAATAAATATGAAGTTGAAATTATTTTTAACATTCCAGGTAATTTAATAACTGCCAAAGATTCGACGGGTAATATTTTAGCCGCAGTAGATATTGTAGAAGCAAAAATTCGTTCACAGTTACGTGACTATAAACAATCGAATATTGCGCATTTAGGCAAGCGTCGTATAATGAGTCGTTTTAAGCAGAGTTTTCAACGCGAATTATAGCTATTTCTATCTTGTAAAATTGCATTTTTAGACTTATAATTAATCTTAGTATTTTACTTTAGAGATTTTTTGGTATGAATAGGAGTAGCGGTTTTTAGTTATGGAAAACAAGAAAAATATTTTGACAAAAATATTCGGAGACCCCCAGGTTCGCCTTTTGAAGGCGCTTCAAAAAAAGGTTTCGGCTGTAAATGACCTATCTGAAAAATATAAAAAACTTTCAAAACCAGAACTAAAAAAACAGACAGAAATATTAAGAAAACGACTTCATAAAAAAGGTACGACACTAGATAGTTTAATGCCAGACGCATTTGCATTAGTACGAGAGGTTAGTGAAAGAGTCCTTGGAATGCGTCACTTCGATGTACAGTTGATAGGCGGAATGGCTTTAAATGAAGGAAATGTTGCCGAAATGAAAACTGGTGAAGGCAAGACACTAGTTGCAACTTTAGCAGTATATTTGAACGCTCTTGAAGAAAAGGGCGTACATGTCGTTACTGTAAATGACTACCTTGCACAGCGTGATGCCAGCTGGATGGGTAGTGTTTATCATTTTTTGGGTCTATCGACAGGTGTTATTGTAAATGACGCATCATTTATTTATGATCCAGATTATAATAATGAAGGCCATGACGACGAACGTCTAAAGCAATTACGTCCAGTAACACGTAAAGAAGCATATGCAGCTGATGTCACGTATGGTACGAATAATGAGTTCGGTTTTGATTATCTTCGGGATAACATGGTTAATGAAGTTGACTTACTACGTCAGCGTGAACTTAATTTTGCAATCGTTGATGAAGTGGACAGCATTCTAATTGATGAGGCACGCACGCCATTGATTATCAGTGCTCCTGCGGCCGAGAACCCAGATAGTTATTATCAGTTTGCAAAAATTATGGCAAAAATAGACTCTAAAGACTATATTATGGACGAAAAACATCGTACAGTTTCCTTAAGTGATAAGGGAACTGAAAAAATTCAAAAAATACTTGGAGTAAAAAATCTCTATAGTCCAGATTACGTTCGTTCGGTTTATCATATCGATCAAGCCCTAAGGGCACAGACCTTATTTAAGCGTGATAAGGACTATGTTGTAACGAATGATGGTGAAGTTATTATCGTTGATGAGTTTACCGGCCGTTTGATGCAAGGTAGAAGGTATAATGAGGGTCTTCATCAAGCAATCGAAGCCAAAGAAGGTGTGCCCGTATTACAGGAAAGTATGACTCTTGCTACTATTTCATTCCAGAACTACTTTCGTTTGTATAAAAAATTATCCGGTATGACAGGAACAGCATATACTGAAGCTGAAGAATTTCAACAAATCTACAGTTTAGATGTAATTCAAATTCCATCAAATCAGCCCCTAATACGTGATGATAAACAGGACCTAATATTCAAAAGTGAAAAAGCGAAGCTTAAGGCAGTTGCTAAAGCTATTGCAGACTACCATAAACAGGGTCGACCAGTTTTGATTGGTTCGGCATCGATTGCAAAAAATGAACTAATAGCTTCATGGTTAGATGAGGCTAAAGTACCTTACGAGCTTTTAAATGCTAAAAATAATGAACGAGAAGCCGCAATTATTGAAAAGGCTGGCGAAAAAGGTGCGATTACATTGGCCACAAATATTGCAGGTCGTGGTACTGATATTAAATTAGGTAAGGGTGTAAAAGAGTTAGGTGGACTAGTTGTATTAGGCTCTGAGCGCCATGAATCTCGCCGAATTGATAATCAGTTGCGTGGTCGTGGTGGACGTCAGGGTGACCCTGGTGAAACGCAGTTTTATGTTTCAACCGAAGATGATTTGATGCGTATATTCCAAGGTGAAAGAATCGCAAACTTAATGGATAGGTTAGGTGTTGGTGAAGATACTCCTATTCAAAATAAAGCAGTTTCAAAAACACTAGAAGCAGCCCAAAAACGTGTTGAAGGTTTTAATTTTGACACAAGAAAAAATGTTGTTCAATACGATAATGTTATAAATCGTCATAGACGAGTGGTTTATACTATGCGACGCAAGATTCTTGAAGGCGACAATATCAAGCCAGAGATAGAACGTCTGATAGAATCTGAAATTCACAGACTAACGATTGTGCCAGCAAAAAATAATAGTAATTATGTTGAAGAGTTTGAAAGCATCTTTCCTATGCCAGTAAAGAAAATTAAGCTTATTGGAGAAGAAAAGAAGGATAAGACTAGATTTGAAATTGCACAAAAAGAGGTTAGTGAATTTTATACATCAAAAGAGGCTGAATTAGGTATTGATATTATTCGTAAGGTTGAACGTGAAGTTTACTTGCAGGTTCTAGATACGTTATGGATGCAACATCTTGAGAATATGCAGCACCTAAGAGAAGGTATTCACTGGCGTAGTGTTGCTCAACGCGACCCACTAGTTGAATACAGAAGTGAATCACAAAAATTATTCGATAGTTTGCAGGCTACATTACGTGATGAAGTATTGCGTGCGATAATGCATGTTCATAAAACAGACGTAATAGCCAAAGATGAAGAGGATTACGACACTGAATTAACTCGGTTGGCAGAGCATGCAGTTGAAAGAGGTGTAAACGAAATTACTGATGGTGAGGAAAATAGAGATAGTGATTTCAATATTAAAAAAGCACATACAGCTCATTCAAATCAGAAAAAGAATGAATCACGCAAGAAGAAGAAATCACAACGTCAAAATCGAAAAAATAGACGTAAATAACGGGTGGCGGAAAGCATAAAATAATGAATCATACTGTCGAAGAGATTAGGTTAAAAAACGGAGCTCGCGGTCTATTAATTGATGTTCCAGGTGCAACAACTATGAGCATGCAGTTTCAATTTAGGGCTGGTAATCGTTATGCAAAGTCAAAAGATATCGAACAGGTAGCGCATATCATGGAACATATGGCTTTCGGTACGAATGCAAGATATAACACTGAACAATTCGAATTTGAATTTACAAAAAATGGTGCTTACCGTAATGCCTATACTAGTGATCTTTCGATGGTCTATGATGCAGATTGTGCTGATTTTGAGTGGGATCGTATAATCGATTTGCAGAAGATTGCGATTTGTCACCCAAAATTCAACGAAACTGAGTTAATTGCCGAAAAGGGGAATGTTCGAAGTGAATTAACTAACTATTTAAATGATCACCAGAGGATATTGTGGCCAAGAGTTCAACAACTACTTGGGGAAGATATTTTAACTTATCGTCAGTCAATACCAACAATCTCTTCTGTTAAGTTATCTGATGTTCGTGAGCATCACCGTCGAACTCACACGACTTCTAATATGCGTTTTGTAATTGCTGGTAAGTTAAACGGCAGAAAGGCCGAGATTAGACGAAAAATTGAAGGTTTTAAATTACCAAGAGGTGAGCGTTTTACTGTACCAAAAGATGAGTTAGGTAAATCCAACCCGAGTGTCATTAGACGTAAAGACGCTACAAATTTAACGTTTGGTTTATTTATGGTGGTCAACAGGGTGTTGGACGATGAAGAATTTGATGCGATGCATTACTTAAATCATATTCTAACTGGCACTATGCATTCAAGGATATTTGGCGAAGCTCGCAAAAAAGGCCTAGCATATAACATCAGTGCTTATGCTGATTCTGGTTTTTATGAAAGTGGTTGGGATATAACTGGTCAGGTTAATCATGAAGCAGCAGATGAGTTATTTGACATAATAACTCGGGAGTTGAGAAATGTTTTAGACGGAAAAATTAAAAATGAAGAGTTTGAAGCTGCAAAATCTTTTGCGTTAGGTCGTTATCAAATGGGTGCTCAGACAGTATCGCAAATTAGCGGTTTTTACACTGGTAGATATTTTGCTGACGGTTTCATCAAAGACTATTCAAAAGTACCTGATATGATAAAGAACGTTACTATTGAACGAATGGTAAAAACTGCACGTAGCTTTATCGCAGAGGATAAATGGGTTCTCGCAGCAGTGAGTAGCGGTGAGAAACAGGAATTAGTTGATTTAAACGATAAAATTGCAACATTATTTGATTAGTATAATAAGATAGTTTTCTAAATACACTCAATCTTATCAGGAAAAACATCTGCCCATATGTCGTCATAGGTTCCGGAACGGCTCCAAACGTTTACCCCATCAGGTCCAACTGATTTTACGGCATCATCATTTGTACCTGCGTAACGATTTTCTGCGTCAGGTAGGCCAGTGTTTGGGTCTAGGGAGTTAGTCAGGCAGTATTCCCCATCCCAATACATGCTTTCATTTTCATTTGCTTCAAGAAGATAAGGTGAGCCCCAATTGTCTCTTGGTGGGCTTTTATTAATTGAGTTGCCGGCTGCATTATATATAGCATCCCATGTGGCTTTCATGTCTTTTATACATAAATCACTGTCTGGTAAATTTCTTAAGTCAAAGTTAGCCCCTCTGTTACTTGTGGCACATCTGTAAGCATTATACGTAGGGTTATAGCCAGAGGGACCATTTATATCTGTATATTCGCCTGTAATTTCCGACAAAGTCTTACCAGTTGTCATTTTTGCCATGTTTATTACTTTTACGATGTTTCGTAAATCAACCTTAGTTTTTGCAATTTTTGTGTTATTTACGGAAGAGTTATAACCAACTACACTAATGGCTGCTAATATTCCAATTGTGACAATAACAACTAATAGTTCGATTATCGTAAAACCACGATTTCTATCCATAAACAAATTATATCATTAAACGTAAGCAATTCTATGTATACATTATTTTTTCTTAATAAAAGTGGCAACATAATGAAAATCAAGGTAGTATAGATAGTATGAAAATTGCAATTGCAGGTTATGGTATAGAGGGTGAATCAAATTATAAATATTGGTTGTCTGATCCTAAGAATGATTTAACAATCGTCGATCAGCGTCAGCCAGATCGAGAGATACCCGATGGTGCAAAAACCATAATTAGCGAAGATGCGTTCAGTAAACTTAATGATTTTGATATAGTAGTTCGAACTGCGGGATTAAATCCTCATAAAATACAAACTGACGGAGTTGTTTGGTCAGCAACAAATGAATTTTTCGAAAAATGCCCTGCGCAAATTATTGGAGTTACTGGTACAAAAGGTAAGGGTACTACTGCTAGTATTATTGTTAGTATTTTGAAAGAATCAGGTAAAAAAGTATGGCTTCTTGGTAATATTGGTATTGCATCACTTGATTATTTGTCTAAGATTAATCCACAGGACATTGTAGTTTACGAATTATCCAGCTTCCAACTATGGGACCTTCAGAGGTCTCCACATATTGCAGTCGTGTTACTAGTTGAGCCCGAACATCTTGATGTTCATACTAATTTTGAAGATTATGTAGACGCTAAGAAAAATATCAGACTTTATCAAAAAGACGAGGATATTTGTATTTTTCATCCAACAAATATATATTCAAGGAAGATTGCCGAATCAACAAATCTTGGCGTTGCTATACGTTTTGGGATTGAGGATGACGGCGGCGTGTATATAAAAGACGGTAAATTTTGTCAATATGAACACAATATTTGTTCAGTAAATAGTCTTCAACTTATTGGTGTTCATAATTTGGATAATGCTTGTGCTGCAGTGACTGCTGCGAAACACTTTGATATATCTGACGACTGCATCAAAAAAGGTCTAGAAGTTTTTAAAGGTTTACCCCATAGACTTGAGTTTGTGCGTGATTTTAATGGCGTAAGTTATTATAATGATAGTTTTTCATCCTCTGTAACAGCAACTGTCGCAGCTATTAATTCATTTAGCCAGCCAGAAGTTGTTATTATCGGTGGTATTGATAGAGGTGGAAACTTTGATGAAATTGCTGAAGTAATATCTAAAAAAATTAATGTTAAGGCTACTATTGTTATAGGTAAGATTAAGAATAAGTTGGTAGAAATATTGAATACTAAAAATTTAAACATTCAAATTATACCATCTGATTTGATAACAATGCAGGAAATAGTTGAATTAGCAAAATCATTTTCCGAGCCTGGAGATGTCGTTATTTTAAGCCCAGGATGCGCTAGTTTCGATATGTTTAAAGATTTTTATGATAGAGGCGATCAGTTTAGGAAGGCAGTAAATGAACTGTGAGTAAATTTATATTTGAATCATACCACTTCGATAAAGAAAAACTTTCGGCATGTTTTGAATATAGTTTTGAAAACGGAATTTCTTTTATAGAAAAAGTTCAATTCGAGGCCGAACCTAACTATGACGAAGTTACGCTTGAAAAGGCGTTATTTTTTGCTTTTGTTTTGATTGGCACTTCATATTTTAAGTCATTTCCTTCACCGAATATTGAAATAAACTTTTTATTAGATGACTGGCAAGCGAAATTTTTTAATTCAGTTTTTCAAGAGGGACTTAGCCAATTTGCATATGAGAATAACTTAAATCGTGATAATCTTGCGCATTTTATCGGGTCGTCCAATGATAATTCAAAACCCTGTGAATACAAGGGCGAAGGTATTTTAGTATTACAAAGTGGTGGAAAAGATTCTTTATTAACCGCAAAGTTACTTAAAGAAAATAATAAAGAATTTACATCATTTTATGTATCAAGTGGAAAATACCACCCTAAGTTAATCGATAGATTAGGGTTTAGGCTGGTTACTGCTTTGAGGACAATTGATATAGACAATTTGAAAATTTCATCAGATAACGGTGGCAAAAACGGTCATGTACCGATTACATACATTATTCAGAGTCTTGCAGTAATTCAGGCAATTTTATTGGGAAAGTCAGATATATTAACATCGGTTGCACATGAAGGTGAAGAACCACATGATTTAATCGGTGATTTGACTGTAACTCATCAATGGTCAAAAACATGGTCAGCTGAGACGCAATTTTCTGAATATGTTTCAAAATATATTTCACCAGACATACGTATTGGATCGCCGCTGAGAGCTTATAGTGAGCTATTGGTAGCAAAAATGTTCGTCGATCATGCTTGGAAAGATTTTGGCCACATTTTTAGTTCATGTAATGTAGCAAACTATCTACAGGGTGAAGATAATAGTGAATTAAAGTGGTGCGGAGATTGTCCAAAGTGCGCAAATTCATATCTGTTATTTTCACCATTCTTACCTGCTAATGAACTAAAAAGTATATTTGATAATCAGGATTTGTTTATTAAATCTAGTCTACGAATGATTTTTAAAGGACTATTAGGTGTAGATGGGGTGTCAAAACCTTTTGAGTGTGTTGGTGAAATTGATGAACTACGGAAGGCATATCATTTATCTCAGGAAATAGGAGACTATCAGTCACTTCCTTTTGATGTTCCTAATTCAACTTTCGATTATATGAAATTATATCCAGCTCAGGATTGGGCTGTAAAAATGCTAAAATAGTTTACATGCAATCATTAAATAAGAGACTTACAAGTTTATTGTCGCAAATCGACATAGCATTTTTAAGGTTAAAAATTGTTGAAAAACAACATTCAATTATTTTACTGAATGAAGAGCTTGCAAATTCAGAAATTTGGAACAATCCGAATAATGCAACCTCAAAAAACAAAGAGCTATCAGTATTAACGATTATTGTCGATCCGTGGATAATTTTAAGAGCTCAAGTTTCGGATATGATTGAATTTATAAAACTTGGTGATGAAAGTCTGACTAAAGAATTTGAAAAAGAACTAGATGTATTAGAGAATGACTTTTTGAAGCTAAAAAAAGATCTTTTATTTCACGGAAAATTCGATGACCACAATTCTATTATTCGACTTAGTGCCGGCGTTGGTGGGACAGACGCTCAGGATTGGACAGAAATGTTAGAACGTATGTATTTGCGTTGGGCAGAAAAATCAGGTATGTCGGCTCATATAATAGAACGATCATCAGGTGAAGAGGCTGGAATAAAATCAAGTGTTATCGAAATTAACGGTCCATATGTCTACGGTAAATTACGTAGTGAAAATGGCGTTCATCGTTTAGTCAGACTCAGCCCTTTTAATAGCGATAACCTACGTCAAACAAGCTTTGCGTTAGTCGAGGTTTTACCACAGATAGATAAACCCGAAGACATTCAGATAAGTGACAAAGATTTAAAAATTGACGTATACAGGGCAGGTGGCCATGGTGGTCAATCAGTTAATACGACTGACAGTGCAGTTCGCATAACGCATATTCCGACTGGAATTGTAGTTGCAATCCAAAACGAAAGATCACAATTACAAAATCGTGAAATGGCAATGAAGATTTTGCTTTCAAAATTAACACAATTACAACTTGAACAACATGTTTCGAATATTTCAGAACTACATGCAGGTGAGTCTGCAAATTGGGGCTCTCAAATTAGGAATTACGTAATGCATCCATATACTTTAGTAAAAGATACTCGAACTAAATATGAAGATCGCGATGTTCAATCTGTTTTAGACGGAAAAATTGACGGATTTATTGATAAATATTTAGAATTAGTTTAGTGTTTGAAATATACTTTTTAACTTCAACACGACCCTATGCTTATGTTATAATTGACCGAGATGATATTACTTGATAGGGTAACAAAAACTTACGGAAAAGGCTCGAGCCCAGCGCTTGATCGAGTTAGTCTATTTATTGAACCGCGTGAGTTTGTGATATTAGTTGGCACAAGTGGTGCAGGAAAATCTACATTATTTAAGTTATTAACTCGTGAAGAAAAACCTACAAGCGGAAAGATTGTTGTAGGGGGAATTGATTACGACAATCTAAAAGATAGTAACATTCCAATGTTACGTAGAAAAATTGGCGTTGTCTTCCAAGATTTTAAACTTTTACCGCAACGTACTGTTTTTGAAAATATTGCCTTTGCTTTAGAGATTGCCGGTATGACCAGACGCGAAATAAAAAGTACTGTTCCAAAAGTAATTGAATTAGTTGGCTTAACCGGCAAAGAGAAACAATTTCCCCATCAACTAGCCGGTGGTGAACGCCAAAGAGTAGCGATAGCTAGGGCGGTCGTCAGGCAACCAAAAATATTAATCGCTGACGAGCCTACTGGTAATTTAGACCCTCGTCACAGTTGGGATATCATTAGATTATTAGAAAAAATCAATAAGTACGGCACAACTGTCCTACTTACGACACATAACGCCGAGATAGTTAATAAATTGAAACGTCGTGTAATCACACTTGACCATGGTAAAATTTCTGGTGACCAAGCAGTGGGGAGTTACAGACAATGAGCGCAAAGAAAAAAGTGAATTCTAAAACACTTACAAATCAAAAGCGTAGTCGACGAAGAATGTTGACATTTTGGCGGGTAATTAGGTATGGAACTGATAGTTTCATTAGGAATTCTTGGCTGTCGGTTGCTGCGACTGCTGTTATGACAATAACTCTACTAATAATATTCACGGCATTTTTAACACAAAATATACTAAATGATACGATTGTTGAGCTTCAAAATAAAGTCGACATGTCTATATATTTAAAACCTGACGTTACTGATAAAGTGGTATCGACTCTTACAACTGATTTGAAAAAATTATCATCTGTTAAATCTGTCTCATTCGTCAGTGCTGCTCAGGCAAGAGAAAAGTTTGCAAAAGATAACAGTGATGACCCAAATGCTCTAGCAGCGCTGAATGAAGCAACGAATAAGTTCCCAGCTACTTTAAGAGTAGTGGTGCTAGATATTGACGATACATCACAGTTACAAAAATTTGTATCTAATAATCCAACAATAAAGACAAATATCAATCCTGATTATAAGCCATCTTTTGCAGGTGAACGCAGGAATACTATCGAATCAATTGGTCGGGCTGTTAATTTTGCTCAGAATGTTGGCCTAGTTGCCGGTGCTATATTCGTAGTGATATCGTCACTCATCATATTCAATACGATAAGAATGGCAATATTTAATAGAAAAGAAGAAATTCAAATGATGAAATTAATCGGTGCCGACCAATCATTTATAAGGGGTCCATTCTTGGTTGAGGCAATAATATATGGTTTTATTGCTGCGTTTATAGCTACAGCCTTGGGCCTGTGGGCACTATTCGGATCTGCAAAAACTCTATTAAGTTATCAAATATCAGTACAACCAACTATTAACCTTGTAACTAACTATGCCGTATTCATATTGTTAGTGATGATTGTGATAGGTTCTATTATCGGAATAATCTCGTCCTTATTAGCAACGCGTCGTTATCTAAAACTATAATGGTTGCGGATTTGACATTAATATTGTGCTTATGGTAAAATTGTGCTTACTATGAAACTGCGCACCACCACACCAGCTTCAACTTCCTTAGCCACTAAATTGGCACTCATATTCTTTAGTGTAATAGTTGCTGTTGCAGTCCCACTTCAAATGACACAAAAAGTTTCCGCAGACGAATATGATGACAGAATTAATGCTTTACAGCAGGATATAATAAGGTATCAAGCAGAGGGTGCTCGCTTGAATGGTGAATCAGCTACATTAAAGTCTGCACTTGCTCAACTTTCTAATGAAAAGGCTGCAATACAAGCCCAAGTAGATATTAGTCAAGCAAAACATGATCAATTGGTCATTCAAATTGCAGAGACAGAACAAAAGATTATTGACAACCAAGGAGCACTTGGTGACATTATTGCTAATATATATGTTGATGATAAGATATCACCACTTGAAATGCTTGCTAGTAGTAATAATATTAGTGACTATATGGATAAACAGGAATATCGTTCGTCTGTCAGAAATGAGCTTACATCTACTATTGGTGAAATTAAAGATCTAAAGAAACAACTAGACACACAGAAGATTGAAGTTACTAAAGTGCTAGAGGATCAAAAAGCTCAACGCGACAGTCTAATAGCAAAAGAGAATGAGCAACAAGGTTTGTTACAAAAAACACAAGGTCAGGAAGCGGGTTATCAACAATTGATAAATAGTAGTCAAGCGGCTATTGCAGAAGCCAAAGCAACACAGATATTAGTAAATAGTCGTTTTAATGGAAATGGTGGCTATACATTAATTGACTCCGGTAGTATGGGTGGTTATCCTTGGGATTCTTCGAACTGTGCAATGTGGGGATATTTATCAACTGGCGGGTCTGACGGCAATGGTAGTGATGGCCATGGTTATGGCTGTCGTCAATGTGCAAGTTACGTGGCCTGGAAAATAGCCAAAGAGACGGGTAAATACTATTCATGGGGTAATGCTGTTAACTTTACAGCCAATGCAAAGGCTGAAGGTTACGTCGAGGGTTCTGCGCAGGCAGGTTCAATAGCTGTTATGGATCCAGGAAAAGCTGGTCAAAGCTATGGTCATGTTGCGTGGGTGGAAGCTAATAATGGCGATGGAACTATTACAATCAGTCAATACAATTATAATTATGGAGCTGGGTATGGAATGTACAGTATGATGGTATTGTCTGTTAATGCATTTGATCATTATGTTCAAATTAAATAACAAAAAAGCATAACTTCTATAGCGCACTCAATGAGAGTGCGCTATAATTATAAAGTATAAATTTCGAGATGGAATGGGGAATAATGGAAAAAGTAAAAAAACCGAAACATATCATGGTATACAAGCATATTAAGAAAAACTACACTTATAGTCTATGGATTGTTTCTATTGCGGTCTCTATTTTAGTTAGTTATATTGCTGGAATGTATCATTTTCAGATTGAAGCTGCAATTGGCCCAGTTTTTGGTTATAAGGCTCATTCAGGTAATATAGACCTGAGTTCTCTGCAGCAGACGTATAATCAACTCGCAGCGAATTTTGATGGTAAGCTTGATACTCAACTATTGATTCAAGGCGCTAATCGTGGCCTTGTCGACGCTGCTGGCGATACGTATACGACTTATATGGATCCAAAAGAGGCTGCCGAATATAACAAAGTTCTTTCTGGTAATATTGGTGCTGGCATTGGTGCAGAAATAGGTATGCGAAATGACAGGGTAACTATAATTCGTACTCTAAAAAATAATCCAGCTGAAAAAGTAGGTTTACAAGCAAATGACACAATTTTAAATATTAACGAGCAATCCACAAGTGGTATGTCAGTTGATCAGGCTGTCAGTAAAATTAAGGGCGAAGACGGAACAACAGTCAAACTAACAATACAACGTGGTAGTGAAGTTAAAGATTATACAATCACTAGGGCAGTAATAAATAATCCGAGTGTTGAAAGTAGTGTGAAAGATGGTATTGGAAATCTTGTAGTATCTAGGTTTGACGAAGAAACAGGCAGTTTGGTAAGAACTGCGGCCCAAGATTTTAAAAATCAAGCTGTTAAAGGTGTGATACTTGATTTACGCGGAAATGGTGGAGGTTATGTAAGTTCAGCTAAGGATGTTGCAGGTTTGTGGTTAGACAATAAGATTGTAACGACTGAACGAAATGGAAAAGTAATAAAAACAACAGTTAAAACAGGTAATAATGCGCTGTTATCTGGAATACCAACAGTTGTCTTAGTTAATGGTGGCAGTGCTAGCGCAAGCGAAATTGTAGCAGGCGCTTTGCAGGATTATCATGTGGCAAAACTAGTCGGAGAAAAAACTTTTGGAAAGGGTACTGCTCAGGAATTAATTACACTTAACGATGGTGCGGTTCTAAAGGTAACTGTTGCGCGTTGGTATACGCCAAATGGAAAAAATATTACGAATTCTGGTATTAGTCCTGACGTTACAATCGGCTTGACTCAATCAGATGTTGACTACGGTGTTGATCCACAATATGACGCAGCAGTAAAATTACTAGGGTTGTAGCGCTTGTGTTATTATGTGCGTGTGTAGTAATATGGAGGTAATATGGATGTAAAAAAGAAAATATTACTAGTAGAAGACGATGTTGCACTATCAGGTGTCTATAAATCAAGACTTCAGATGGAAGGTTTTGATATTCACGAAGTTAATAATGGCGAACAAGCCTTATCGGCCGCGATTGAATTTAAACCTGATATGATACTTTTGGACGCTATGATGCCAAAAATAAGCGGTTTTGATGTATTGGATATTTTACGCAATACACCAGAGACTGCAAATATTCGTATTATTATGCTCACCGCATTAAGCCAACCAAAAGACAAAGAACGAGCAGAGTCACTTGGAGTGGATGATTACTTGGTAAAATCACAAGTTGTTATTGGTGATGTAGTCGAAAGAGTTAAATTCCACCTTGGCATGACAAAATAGAAAATTCTAAAAATAAATATAGAGCGTTTTACGCTCTATATTTATTTCATAGGTATTCAATTGTTATTGGACGCTAACCTGAGTGCGGGGTACTGTTTTGCCTGTGAAGTGACTTTTTCGAACTTTATTAAAGCCTACAATTCCATCGATTGCGGCATGAATAGTATAATTACTGCTAATAAATGTGCCAGGGCCAGCAATTTTTGTTGAACCTGTTTGGCGAACTAAAACTTCACCTGTACGAACTTTTTGGCCACCAAAGCGTTTAACACCTAGTCTTTGACCGGCATTATTGCGATTATTTTTTGATGTTCCGCCTGCTTTGACGTGTGACATGAATTACTCCTAATGTTTTTATAACAAAATCTAATTGATTGTATCAAATACAGAGAGGTGAGTCAAGTATGAGTGACTGAAGATCTAGAACATTGAGTCTTCGCCGCCAAGGCTAAGTCCTATATTTCTAGGATCAGTTGAGTTGTATGCTGTTTCTGGTAAAATTTCTGATACAGGTGTTCCAGACTTGAATTTTTCGATTAATTCTTTCGCTTTAGCGTCCGCAGCTTCTTGTTTCTGTTTTGCTGCTGCTTGTTTTTCCACTTCTTTAGCAACTAATTCGGCACGAAAACGAGCTTCTGCAGCTTCTCTGACTTGGTCTTTAAGTTTTTGGCTAGTTTCATCATCTAGTAGGGCCTCTGCACGAACACCAACTTCGGTAGCCATAGCGTCTACGCCGGCTTTATCGTGATAGGCATCAATTACAGTTGCATCTGTCGGTATAATATCATCAGGCATGCTTTTTTCAGCCGTTATAATACCATCGACCATTTTTTGCTGGTCTTCAGTGAAATGTTCTGTATCACTCTCATCAACTCTATGTAGTTCTTCAACTACGGCTGGTGTTAATGTGTCTCTAGATTCGTTTTCCGCCACTGCACCAATAACTGGTAGGCCTTCTATAAAATCATGATCAGTTGAGATATCATCTGATTTAATTTGTCCAGTAGATGTTTCGACTGCGGGTATTGCACCTGTATATTCACCCTGTTGGATAATTAACTGATTTGGGTCCACTGATGGGTCTAATTTTGATCCTTGTTCTGCGTCCATATGTTTGTTTCCTTGTTATGTTTGACTTAATATTACTAATGTTTATTTTTATTGTCAAGTATGTCAACAGATATGAACTTTGTTCATAAATAATGACTCTTAAGTCATTAAGTTTGTAATTTTTTAAAAACCACAGCTATTTAACTGTGGTTTTTAAATTAGTTATTACTAAATCTAAATTTCTGATTCAACTTCATCAGTTTTTAGAGTTTCTGATTCAGATTCTGGTAAAATTTCAGATATTGGTGTTCCGCCCTGTATTCTCGCAAGTAGTTCACGTGCTTTACCATCAGCAGCTTCTTGTTTTTCTGCTACTTTTGCTTCTAATTCAGCTCGGAAACCTGCTTCTGCAGCTTGACGTACTTGGTCCTTTAATTCCTGGCTAGTCGCTGGATCTAGCATAGCTTCTGCTCGACGACCGACTTCGGCGGCCATTGCATCTGTTCCAACATTGTCATGATGTTTATCAACAATTTCTACCAATGATGAACCTGCAGGCAGGCTATCTTCAGCTTTTGAGAGACCTTCTTCTGCTTTCATAAGGCTTTCATATGCTTCATTGTTTTTTGCCTCATTTATATCACTTATTGTTGCACCTTGTTCTTTGGCGCTTTCCTCAAGACCTTGAAGCTCTTCAGATTTTGGTAATGCATCCCTTGATTCATTTTCCGTCTCTGCACCAATTACTGGTAGGCCTTCAATAAATGGATGTTCTTCAGATGTAGTTCCTGCAGATCCCATATATGTTTCAACTTGACCAGTTGATGTTTCATTTGCAGCAATATTTCCCATATTTTCACCATCCTGAACTACTAATTCTTGTGGGTTAATTGTTGATTCTAGTGTTGGATCTTGTTCTGCGCCCATATGTTTGTTTCCTTGTTAAGTTTGACTTAATATTACTAATGTTTATTTTTTTTGTCAAGTTTATGACCGAATATGTTATATTTTTGTCAAAACTAATAATTCACGGGCTACGATTTGATTTTCACGGTAGTAAAGTAGGTCGTTTTGTGAGATATTTGTAAATTCATGTGGATTATAGCCTAAACGAGCAATTGTAGAAATCAATGGTAGATGAGTAAAATTACCGTATTTATCTTGCCAAGCAGGTATGGCGATGCAAATTTGAGTGCCAACCTCTATTTGTGGACGTAAATTTACAAGAAATTCTGATATAATTTTGTTACAAGTTTTTGTAACTTCATCGAGTTTAGACGGCGATGGCGGGGCACTAAACGGTTGTCCAAGGTAGGTTTCACTGACAACAGCGTTGATAGGTTGCTGCCATTTGATTTTTGTGGCGTCACCCTCGGATAATCTAAAATCAAATCTTTTATTATAAATATCAGATAACCATATCAAATTGTCATTGCTGTATTTGACCATTTTTTCTGAAAGGTCAGTTCCATAAACTTCGTAACCCATTAAAAGTGCTTCTTGTAAAATAACACCTGTACCACAAAATGGGTCTAATATAATTGTCGACTGTTCTGGGTAGATATTTTTATGACCAACAGCCAAGTTTATCATTATTTGGGCAAGTTTTGGCGGCAACATACCAACAAAAGCATCACGTTTTGGTCTACCTTGGTCTCGTTTAGCGTAGGCAGTAATATTTTGTGATCCTGTGCTCTCTGCAATCATTGTTTTATCATCATTAGTTTTGACGACTAATAACTCAACTTTATTTTGTGATAGCCCAAGTTTATTATGATGACTAACGGCAGAGTTTAGTGATGTGTCTTGGTTTGGCACCAATCTAATACTGGCACCAGTATCTTTAAGCTTTTGTTTCAAAATAATGCCTGGTTTTTGTACGTCACGAGAATTAATATCGAAACCGTACACACTAATTCCTAGTGTAATTTTTCCATTATATGCTGACCATTTTTCTAGGTAATATTGAACTATTTTTTGGCTCACTTGATGCCAGTCGCTGTGATTCAATTCTATAACTACTTTGCCTGCTTTAGGCGCACCACCTAACATCTGAACCTCAAATAAATCAGTTTCTATTTGGACTGCTTGGTTAGAAAGTACTGTAACTGACTTTCCGCCAAAAACTCTTTCAAGTTCTGCTATACCAAGTGCTGGTTGTCTTCCTAAAATTGCAATATGCATATCAACCATTATACGTTGTTAGTGCCATTTGGATGCTATAATTATTAATAAGTTATGAAATTTCGCTCATGGATGAATGTATTAATATTTATATTGCTGTGTCTAGCGATATTTTTCGGTCGTCACCAAATTGTTCAAGCGTGGGGATTGTTAGGAAAAGTCGATCTAAGAATATTTTTATTTATTATTCCTTTACAATTTTTTAGTTATTATGCTGTTGGCGAGGTTATGTTTTCATATTTACGCTCTAAAGGTAATTTAAAAACGATGTCAAGGTGGCGAATGACACGTATAGCACTTGAATTAAATTTTGTTAATCATATAATTCCAGTTCCGAGTATTGCTGGATTTTCGTACCTTGGCTGGGTTTTGAATAGATATGATGTTAGTGCAGGTAGAGCCACTATGGCTCAGATGATTAGATATGTAATGATGTTTGTCAGCTTTATTATACTAATAGTAATTTCCATAGTAGCGTTATTATTTGATCAAAAATTAGTTGACAGAACTGTAGTCATCATCAGTCTAGCATTTATATTAGCGGCGATTGTTTGTACCGCGTTACTAATTTATTTTGTCGGAAATCGCAAACGTCTCGTGATTTTGTCAAATTGGTTTACAAAGACTGTAAATAATATAACCTCCAAGATTACACGTGGTAAGAAACGTCATATTTTGAATCAACATAAGGTTGAGGTATTTTTTATTGAACTTCACGAAGATTATTTAGAGATTAGAAAAGATAAAAAGATTTTGATTCGTCCATTGCTATGGGCGATAACAGGTAACTTGCTTGATGTAAGTATGATATACGTAGCCTTTTTATCGCTTGGATACTTTGCCAATCCAGCAACTTTGATAATTGCTTACGGTGTATCTTCATTTGCAGCTATTTTTGCAGCTACTCCTGGAGGATCTGGCGTTTACGAAGCCATAATGATTGCTTTCTTGGTGTCAGCAGGCGTACCAGCTGGCGTTGCAATTGCTGGAACACTACTTGCCAGGGTTACTTTATTTGCAGGAACGATAATATTTGGTTATTTGTTTTATCAATTAACGATTAATAAGTATGGAAAAGTCAAAAACTCATCCGATATTTAGTGTTAGTGATTTTATTGCGATTGTTAATCAAACGCTTGAATACGCATATCCAAATATAGAAATTGAAGGTGAAGTAGCTTCATTTAAAGTAAATCAAGGAAAATTCATATTTTTTGACATAAAAGACAAAGATGGAAGCATCGGGTGTTTTATGACAGTATGGCAGTTACGTGTACCAATCGAAGATGGTATGAAGGTGGTTGTATCTGCAACGCCAAAATTAACAAAGTGGGGAAAGTTTAGTCTTACAGTAAAATCTGTGCGTCCTAGTGGTGAAGGTGCTTTGAAAAAAAGTTTTGAAATATTAAAATCGAAGCTTGAAGACGAAGGTTTATTTTTACAAGAACGTAAAAGACTACTCCCATTAATCCCTCAATACATAGCTGTCATAAGTAGCACTGGGGCTGCTGGCTATGCTGACTTTATTAAGATTGTCAACGAACGATGGGGAGGTGTAAAAATTGATGTTGCTAATGTGCAGGTTCAGGGCTTGGCTGCACCTGACCAAATAATTAAAGCAATTGATTTTTTTAATCAAAAATATATTCTACCAGAGGCTCTTATTATCATTCGTGGCGGTGGCAGCGCTGATGATTTGTCTGCATTTAATGACGAACCATTAGTTAGGTCTATTGCGGGTAGTCGCATACCTACTCTAGTTGGCGTAGGCCATGAAACGGACGAAAGTCTAGCTGATTTAGTAGCCGATGTACGCGCATCAACACCAAGTAATGCAGCTCAAATTCTAGTTCCTGATAAATTCGAAATTATCAGGGCGGTCAAAGTTCAAGTTTCATCACTTTTACCTAGAATATTACAATCAATCGATCAACAAAAGAAAAACATATCAGCGGAACTTATCGATGTCATTAAACTAATCGAAAAAGCGGTAGACGAGCAAAGTATGGGAGTGTTAAATATTAAAAGTGTTATCACTCAACTTAATCCTAATAGGGTTTTAGCAAGAGGGTATGCAATGATTCGTGGGATTATTAAAAATGACTCGATTATTGAGATTGAGACAAATAAAGCTATAATAAAAGCAGAGGTTAAAAATGTCATCATTAAATAAAACAATCAAAGAAAAAACTGTCGAATTAACCAAGTTGGTTGAATGGTTTGATAGTGATGATTTCAATTTAGAAACATCTATAGATAAATTTAAAGAAGCCGAAAAATTAGCAGATGAAATTGAAAAAGACTTGTTGTCTCTGAAAAATGAAATAAACGTTATAAAACAAAAGTTTGATAGTGAAGGTTAGATGATTTGGTTATTGGCTATATTTGCAGTCATAGTATTTATATTTGGGGTGGTTGTTTTTAGAGGTTCGCCTTATGTTCCAAGTCAAAAATCATATTTAAGTAATGCTTTTCAGGAATTGTACCCAATTCGAAAAAAGGATGTATTGGTCGACATTGGAAGTGGCGACGGTCTAGTGTTACGAGAAGTGGCAAAATTTGGTGCTCATGCTGTTGGTTATGAGATAAATCCCATATTAGTACTGATTTCACGAATTATATGTTATAAAAATAAAAACATTAAAGTGGTTTTTGCTGATTTCTGGTTAGTTGGTTTACCCGATAATACTACTGTGCTATATGTTTTTTCAGTTTCAAGAGATATAAATAAATTAATTATATTAATTCAAAAACAAACAAACAAATTGAATAGGCCACTATATGTGATTAGTTACGGCAGTAAGTTTAATGGTATGAAGTTTACAAATAAAGTTGGACCTCATTATCTATATAAGTTCTATCCTTTACAGCCCAATCAAGCACAAGTATAATAGCGTCATGAACCAGATTATAAAAAACAATCGAAGTGGTGAAAGCGGAATAATCAGTGGCTGGATGATATCGACAATCGGCGTAATAGTACTCTGTTTAGGTTTAATTGGTCTTTCTATTTGGTTATATATTAACTATGATGATCAAAAAACAAATGTTGATAATAAGATTGATGTTGCTGTAACAAGTGCTGAAAAAATTCAAGCTGATAAACTAGAAGCTAAATTTACAGAACGAGATAAACAGCCTAACAGAGAATTTTTTGGTCCAGAAGATTATGGACTAGTAACTTTTGATTATCCAAAAACATGGAGCGTTTATGTCAATAAAGATGCTTCAAAAGGCGGCACTTTCGAAGCGTATCTCAATCCAATAACAGTGCCTCCAGTAAGTACTATTCAACAATTTGCAATTCGTGTGTTGATCGAAGAGAAAGACTATGATAAGACGATTGCAAGTTACGATGCTCTTGTAAAAAAGGGAAGTCTAAAAGCAAGCAGTGTGTCATTTAATGGAAATAGTGGTACTCGTCTTGATGGAAATTTTACAAAAGATATTCGTGGGGCAGCAGTATTATTCAAAATTCGCGACAAGACATTAACTATTAGAACTGACGCTATGACATTTATTGATAACGGTGACTATGGTAATTTGATTGCAACAATCAAAGTAAATAAATAATAAATTCATTCAATTTACATGCTACAATTAGTGTTATATGGGTGCAACGCGAGGGGAGCACAATAAAATTTTAGATGGGCCACAATTTACTGGTTTATCTTCTGTTGTTGCTGCTGCTCATGAATTAAAATCACCTTTAGTGTTAATTAGACAATTATCATTAATGCTTGAAGATAGTGACCTTGAAATTATTGAAAAAAAGCGAATATTGCAACAGATTAGTCTGACAAGTGAACAAGCTCTTCGTTTAACGAGTGACTTAACTCGTTCCGCAAGATTATCAGATGCATTATTTGATCTTGAACCAATAAATCCACAACAATTATGTGAGGATATTATTAATGAGCTAAAACCGGTGTTCGAGGCTCGTAATCATGATGTTAGATTACTATCGCGGAAAAATCCACTACTTTTAATTGCTAATCGTGACCTTTTAAGACGTATAATCATTAATTTTAGCGATAATGCTTTACATTATTCTGATAGCGATAACACCATAGAGATTCAGATAGCTTTACATAATTCTGGCAATACCGTTCGTTTAGGCGTTAGAGATTATGGGCCAACATTGCCAGGGGATATAATGAAGTCAATTAAAGGTAGATTCTTTGATAAATCTATGTCAATTAACACTAGGCCTCAAAGTAGTGGCTTGGGCCTGTACATTGCAAGCCAATTTGCAGATGTGATGAATGGTAGTATTGGCGTGATTAGACATCGGGATGGATCAACATTCTATATAGACCTACAGGCATCTCGACAACTGAGCCTGATATGAGCTCTTTTACTGTTTTAGTTGTTGAAGATGATGTGTGGCTATCCGAGCAATATGCACGCATACTGAAAAAATCAAATTATAATGTGTTATTTGCATCTAACGCCTTAACAGCAATTCAAATAATTGATGACAATAAACTAGATGTGATTATTTTAGATGTTTTATTAACTGGTAGCACGGCGTTTGCATTACTGCATGAACTTCAGTCGTATGGTGATATTGGAGAAATACCAATAATAATGTGTACTAATTTATCGAGTGATTTATCTATAGAAAACCTAAGTCCATATGGCGTAAAGTGTATTATCGATAAGACTACAATGAAACCATCTGATATTTTAGTGGAAATAAAGAATATTTTGTTATGAAGATGAATCGTACGAGAGCTATTGTTCTTAGGCGGACAAATTTTGGTGAGGCAGATAGAATATTACAGCTTTTAACTCCGTCCGGAAAAATTAGTGTTATGGCGCGTGGTGTCCGTCGCGAAAAAAGTCGATTATCAGGTGGGATTGAATTATTTGCTATTTGCGAAATAGTAGCCGGTGATGGGAAGGGCGAGTTGGGTGTTTTGACATCAGCAAGATTAATAAAATTTTATAGAAATATCTTGAAGGATTATGACCGTATGCAATTCGGCTATACGGCGATAAAATTAGCCTCAAAGTCAAGCGAAATGGTTGATGGGCCAGATTGGTACGATATATTGTCGGAAACACTATCGGGACTTGACGTTTTATCACTGCAACTAGAGCTAATTCAAACATGGTTCTATCTAAGATATTCATCAATTATGGGTTACGAATTAAGTTTATGGCATGATATCGATGGTAAAAAACTTTTGTCAGAATGTAACTATAGGTATGATATTGCTGAGCAGGGTCTATGCATTTCTGATGGAGGCGAGCTAACAAGCGAACATATAAAATTACTCCGTTTGATTGCTACAAGACCAATAAAAACATTAGCTCAAATCGGTGGCATCGATTCTTTCTTATCAGCGTCTTATCTGGTAGCACGCGAACATGCTGCTATATAATTAATAATACTGCTATAATTAATGACAACTATGAATGAAAAAAATAATACTGTGAAGATGGAATCAATTGTTAGTCTAGCGAAGCGAAGAGGCTTTATTTTTCAAGCATCAGAGATATATGGTGGTTTGGCGGGTTTTTGGGACTACGGTCCATTAGGTATAGAGATTATAAATAAGTTAAAAGCTGAATGGTGGAAGGCTGTAGTAAGTGAATCTGAGAATATCTATGGTGTTGATGGAGCAATAATTCAAAACCCAAAACTGTGGGAAGCGAGTGGACATGTCTCTAGTTTTACTGATCCGATGGTTGAGGATGTTGAAAATGGTAAACGATATCGAGCAGATCATCTAGCTGGAGTCGATTCAACTGACCTCGAGGAGCTAAAAAAATTATTGTCGGACAAGAAATCTCCAGATGGAAATGATTTAAGTGAGCCACGTTATTTTAATATGATGATGCAAACCTGGATAGGGCCAATACAAGATACTTCTTCGGTTGCATATTTACGGCCAGAAACCGCTGGTTCAATTTTTACAAATTTTGAAAATGTGCGCGAAACAATGCGAGCAAAATTACCATTTGGTATTGCACAGGTTGGAAAAGCTTTTAGGAATGAAATATCACCAAGAGATTTCATTTTCAGAGTACGCGAATTAGAACAAATGGAGATGCAATATTTTATAAAACCAAATGATCAAGACCAGCATTATCAATATTGGCGTGATTTTGCATGGAAGTTTTTGGTTGAAAGATTAGGAATAAGCGAAGATAACCTGCAGTGGCACGAGCATGATGAAAATGAACGAGCGCATTACGCAAGTGTTGCTCATGATATCTATTTTAAATATCCTCAGGGTTTCAAAGAATTATGGGGGACGCATAATCGCACTGATTTTGATTTAACGAATCATCAGAGAGTTAGTGGTAAGAGTTTAAGCTATTTTGATGACGCTACAAAAGAGCGGTTTATTCCTTATGTTATCGAAAGTTCAGTGGGTGTGGGCCGCATGCTTTTGGCAGTTTTAGTTGATGCCTATAGTGAAGAAGATATAAATGGAGAGAATAGAGTTGTCTTGAAGCTAAAACCTGAACTAGCACCCTATATGTATGCTGTTTCACCATTATTGAAAAATAAACCAGAACTCGTCGCAAAAGCACGCGAAGTATTTTTGATGCTAAAGAAAAAACATGGTTCAGTTATTTGGGATGACAATGGAAATATTGGCAAACGTTATCGACGCCAAGATGAAATCGGAACTCCATATTGTGTAGTGATTGATTTTGATACTCTCAAGGATAATACTGTTACTATACGTGACCGTGATACGACTGAGCAAAAACGTGTCGCAATAGACGACATTAAATAAAGTATAATTTATGTTTATAACTTAATATGTTATAATATATATTACACGGGTGGACATAATATGAGGAAAAACCGTTATGAAAATTTTTCCAGTAGTTCACATAAACGAAAATAATGTCTATAACGCTGTGCGCGAAAGCGTTCAAGCACTTAATACAGGTGTCGATGGTTTATATTTGACTGATCGTCATAATGGAATAAAGAATACAAAACCAATCTACGATGCTTTTGTTGATTTACTAGATGAGATTGATGATAAGTATATTGGTATACACGTTCCTATAGATAGCCCACTATTTGCAGTAAGATCATTCGCAAGGTTGCTGGGTAAAGTTGATAATAGTAAGTCTGTTCCTAGCGGTCTATGGGTTGATAATATGCGTGGTGATTTTCTTAACAAATCAGCAGCAATAGAATATAGAAACGAAAATCCAAAAAATAAAAATATTAGAATACTCGGAGGTATCGCATTCAAAAATACCAAAACTTTTACTGAAGATCCAGATATGGCCAGATACGAAACTCTTTGGCTAAAGGATTCTGTAGATGTAATACTAACGAGTGGAGCTACAATAGATAGACAACCAACCTATGAAAAATTAGTTGCGATGAAAGAAGTAGCCGGCGATAAATCAATTGCCGTTTTGGGCAATATACCAATTAATAGTCTGTACAAATACTCGGGAATCATAGATGAACTTTTAGTTTCTACTAGCGTCGAGACTAGTCCAGGTTCATGTAAGATAGACTATGACAAACTTCACGAATTAACAGATGCTGTTCATGAACTTTAAATAAAAAAATTTCAAAAAAGACACTAGGATACTGTGTCTTTTTTTGAAATATATGAATATTATACCAATTTAATTTTTTTCGGTTTTTTTGCTTGTTTTTTCGGTTTTGAAGCACCTTTTGCCATATTTATCCTTTCCACTGGACTAAAACAGTCCTTACATTATTTATTATGCGCTTAAGCTTTGTAATATCAATAGTGATTTTGTAGTAGAATAGATGTTAATGATAAATTATTACACAGACGGTAGTTGCAGTCCTAACCCTGGTCCAGGTGGATTCGCAGTTATAAAAGACACAGAATTAGCAATTATTGGCCACGAAATGTTATCAACGAATATTAGGATGGAGGGACGTGCAATAGTTGCAGCCTTAAATGATGCAGAAGGCAACCAGTGCCAGATATTCAGTGATAGCGAGTTTTGGGTTAATGTTATTACAAGGTGGGGCGTAGGTTGGGAGAAAAATGGTTGGACTAAAAAAAATGGTGAAATAAAAAACCTAGATATAGTAAAGGAAGTACTGCATCTTTATAAGAGATCAGACGCAAAAGTTAATTGGGTGCGTGGACATGTAGGAAATATCAGTAACGAGTTGGCAGATAAATGGGCTAACAAAGCTCGTGAAGAACGCAAAACTGGCAAATTTTTACTATAAGCCATAAATAAATTTTTAATGAATATTTCGCAATGTGCGAAGAAGGTGACAAATGGAAAAAACAAACGAACACGCTGATATTTTTTTGTGGGCAAATAGAATTGATGGTATCAAAAAAGAAATTGACGTTGAATTTTTTTTGTTCAACAAACATTACACTCCATACTCAACGAACTTTAGTAGTGAACTTAATTCACAAATTAAACCATTATTTTTATATGATTTAGTTAATTTTGTAAATATGGGTGCTGGTACTGGTTTATCTGTTCGTGATTTTGAATTATCAGATTGCGAAGAAAATGTATTGCTTCGTACTGATTTAGAAAATGTTGGTCGGGCTGAAACGTTACTAAATATCATTGAACATCAAAGGAGTGAGATAGTAGAATTCAGCGAACAAGAGCATGAGTTTAAAAGAATAAAGGGCATATTGGCACGTTTTACGCATAAGGATTCAAAAAGTAATCCATTTTATGCGATAAAGTTAATATCGCAAGGTCAGGTTTTAAATGGTCCAACAGCGTGGGAGTTTCGTGATGGAAAATTTGGATCTTTTAAGGCAGAAGTAGGCCTAAAGGTACCAACGGATAATCAAGTGCTTATCATTAATAAAGATATTTTTGTATTTAATCAAAGTAAGTTTGAGCGAATTTTTAATTACGACTACAAAAAACAAGCATTAGCAGAACAAAAAGTTGCAGAAATAGAAAAACAATTTAGATTAAGTTTCCCTGATGGACTTGATATGCAATCCATCGTACGTGAGCGAAAAAAGGCTATAAATAAGTTACAAAAAATAGAAATAGGAAATATCACTCAAGAGCAAGTTATAGATTACGCTGATAGAATGGAATTAGAAATGATGACTGATAACAGTGGTGCAATAATCATCATGGATGGATTAGATTTGGATATGTTCGTGAATCTAATAAATGAAGACTATATGAAAAGTGAAATCACAGGGCAACGATACGAGGTTAAAAGCAAAAAAATTCTTGGTGAACCAGAAGGTGAACCACCAAGGGGTTAAGATGTTTTTTGTAAGATTCATTAAATAATGTTATAATTCAGGACATATTAATAATCATGTCGAGAACTCAACAATGGCAGAAACTAACTGATCCACAGAAGAGGTTACGATATATCATCCGCTAGATTGCGGGGAATGGAACAAAATGGTAGAAAAAGTAAAAGAACAAAGCCCGCGTATTCGTATTCGTTTAAAGGCATATGACTACAAGGTTATCGATCAGTCTGCAAAACAAATTATTGATACTGCAATTAGGACTGGTGCTAGTGTTTCAGGCCCAGTACCACTGCCAACACGTCGAAGTGTTTTTACAGTCGTAAAATCACCTCATGTATATAAAAAGGGCGGTGAGGCATTCGAAATGCGCGTTCATAAGCGACTTATCGACATTACAAATGCAACTCCTAAAACTATCGATAGTTTACAGAATCTAAGTTTACCTGCTGGTGTTGATGCTGAAATACGTATGTAGTAAAGCTACTTAATAAAAAATAACCCCGAATTTTCGGGGTTATTTTTTATAGAAACTTTTTTGTTTAAATAAATGTAATACTGTCGAGTAGGTTAGAGATTTCTATTTGGATGCTAAGAACCCAAATACCAAGAGCAAGAATTAGCGTTAAAAGAATCATCCAATAAATAGTTTGCTCGGTAATTAGAAATTGCAAAAAAGGCGTTGAATCTTTACTCATCTGAAATGATTCAAACTTTGCTTTTTTGACTTTTCTTGGTGCTGACTTTTTTGAAGTTACTTTCTTTTTTGTTACCATATCGCTATATTCTCCTTTTTCGCTTTAAAGCGAAGATACTTTATGACAACAGTATGACTTATTTTTAAAATAAACTCAAGCTTTATGGCAAAATTGTTTATATAATATTATAAATATATCTCGCCACCACTTATATTAAAAAATTCCTCAAGAGTACTTATCGACTTATTTTTCATTTCCAAGGCGAGTTCACGGCCAATATATCTAAAATGCCATGGTTCTGACATATATCCAGTTATTTGCTGCTTATCTATAGGATAACGTAGTAAGAACCCATATTCGTATGCGTGCTGTGCTAGCCACGTACCTTCGATTGTTGATCTAAAACATGAATCTAGATTACAAGAAGCCCCAGTGCTACTACCTAAATCAATTGTGAATCCAGTTTGGTGCTCACTATAGCCAGGTCTAGCGCTGAATGTGTCTGAGGCTACTTGGCCATAAGATGCGACGTAGTTATTATAGAGGTAATTTTGAGTATCGTATGAACGGTAACTACTGACTATCGTAAAATTGATACCACTTGCAAGAGCAGTGTTATTCATTGCCTCGAAGTCGATTTGTGCTGAACTTGAAATAGTTGCACCTACAGTTGTAATCAAATTTACAGGCGTATAGCTAATCGGTACTAGAGGGTGTTGTTTGTTTACAACTACCCATATACTCGATGGAACAGTTGTAGAATATTTTGATTTATCAAAAGAGGGAATAATTGGTTTTTCAACAATAACTTCCTTTTTTACTATTTTTTCAGTCTCAATAACGTCATTTTTTTTAGTAGTTAAATTTTTAGGCAAAGTCGGAGATAACGCTGTATCTGTCTTTACCCAAATTACTACAAAAAGACTTACTAAAACCGCAATAATTATAAAGGCAACAATAATTACTATCGATTTTCTTTTTATTATTATTCGATTGTATAATTTCATATCATCATTTTACCATTCTTTCAGTTGCAAATAATTAGTATATTGTTATGAGCATTTCATTGACTCTTAACAGATAGCGTGATACAGTTAGATAGTAACTTTTAAGAAAATAACAAATATTCTTGGTGAATTGGTAAGTCCAACAGATACGGATACTGCCTTCCACCAAGAATTTTAAGTGGGAGCAAAAGCGCTATGAAAGCACTTCTCGGTACCAAAATTGGTATGACCCAAATCATTAGTAAGGACGGCGTCATGATTCCAGTGACGTTGATTCAAGCTGGCCCAATTACTGTGACTCAGGTAAAAACTGTCGAATCCGATGGCTATACTGCAGTACAAGTGGCATATGGTGAGGGTAAGAACCTGAGCAAGGCCGTGGCTGGACATACAAAACCAGCTGGAACTACACCGAAACATATTCGGGAAATTCGTGTAGCAGAACTACCAGAGGGCCTCTCGGTAGGAAGCACGTTTGACGTAACAACATTTTCACTAGGTGATATTGTTGACGCCACAGGTACAAGTAAAGGAAAAGGTTTTGCAGGAACTGTAAAACGTCATAACTTTTTGACAAGTCGTCATACCCATGGTGGTAAAGGCGATGTCCGTAAACCTGGTTCAATTGGGTCAATGTATCCACAAAAGGTTTTCAAGGGTAAAAGAATGGCAGGACGAATGGGCCACGACCGTGTTACGGTCAAGAACCTAGTAGTTTCTTACATAGATCAAGAAAATAATTTAATTGGTCTACGCGGCGCTGTTCCAGGCCCTAAAAAAGGTCTGATTATCATCGGAGGTAAATCATAATGGCTGAAATTAAAAAAACTACTACAACTAAGGTTGTATTGCCGAAAGAGGTTTTTGCTGTTGATGTTAGTAATCATGAATTATTGAAACTTGCTTATGATAGTTTTCTTGCAAATTCACGTTCTGCACATGCAAACACTAAAAAACGTGGTGAAGTAAGTGGTGGTGGTAAGAAACCATGGAAACAAAAGGGCACTGGACGAGCACGTTTTGGATCATCAAGAAACCCAATTTGGCGTGGTGGTGGTATAGCGTTCGGTCCTAATGGTTCTGAAAATCACATGAAAAAACTTTCAACTACTAGTAAAAGAGTTGCTATTAAACAAGCACTAACTCTTGCTAATCAGGCAAAGAAAATTGTGGTTCTTGATTTTAAAACAACTGGTAAAACTAGCGAAGCTGCTAAATTTTTGATTGATAATAAATTGGAACGAAAAGTTTTGATGGTTGTTGACGAAAAAACACCTCAGATTTTACGTGCAACTAATAATGTTCAAAACATCCTACTTATTCGTGCAAATTATCTAAGTGTTTATCACATTCTAAATGCCGACAAGATCGTACTTTCTACTAAGTCAGTAGAAGTTATTAAATCATGGCTAAGTGGGGGAGATAAATAAAATGACAGCTCCTATAAATATATACCCTAGGGCAACTGAAAAAGCTTATGGGCAGGCAAAAAACAATGTATATGTGTTTGATGCTCCAGTAAGTGCTAATAAAAAACAAATAATTGCCGCTGTAGAAGCTCAATTTGATGTTAAGACCGTTAGTATAAAAACGTTAATTCAGACTGGAAAAGCTGTTCGTGCTTCGAAGGGAAAACGTTCTCAACCTGGTATTGCTCATCGTAAAGATTTAAAGAAAGCCTACGTGACTCTTGTAAAAGGCGACACTATTAAGGTTTTTGATGAATCCACCGAAGAAGAGCCAAAAGCTAAGGCTGTAAAGAAGGAGAAGAAGTAATGCCAATAAAGCAATACAACCCAACTACTCCAGCTCGTCGTGGTATGACTAGCCAGGACTTAAGTGAGATTACTACTAAAAAACCACTTAAAAGCTTAGTCAAAAGTAAAAAACAAAATGCTGGTCGAAACAATACTGGTCGCATTACTGTCCGTCACCGAGGTGGTGGAGTAAAACGTCACTATCGACTTGTCAATCATAATCTTGCGGCTGGTACTAAAGCTACCATTGAAGAGATTGAGTATGATCCAAATCGTAGTGCTAGAATCGCAAGAATAAAAGATCAACATGGCCTGTATCATTACATATTAGCTGATACATCAATGGAAAAAGGTAAAGTTATTACTAGTGGTCCAGAAGCACCAATTGAGTCAAGTAATCGTATGCCGCTATCGAATATTCCAGTTGGTACCCAGATCTATGCGATTGAAATTAATCCAGGAAAAGGTGCCCAGATGGTTCGTTCAGCTGGAACTAAAGCTCAACTTATGGCTAAAGAAGGTGATTATGCTCAAGTTCGTTTACCTTCAGGTGAAGTCCGACGCTTTAGATTAGAAGCTACTGCTGCTATGGGTGTTGTTGGAAATGTTCAACATCAAAATATTAAGATTGGTTCTGCTGGTCGAAATCGCCGAAAGGGTATTCGTCCAGGAGTCCGTGGTGTTGTTATGAATGCTGCTGATCATCCACACGGTGGTGGTGATGGTGGACGTCATGGAACAGGTAAACCACCACAAACACCTTGGGGTCAATTAACCCTAGGTTATCGTACACGTCGACGTAAAGATGTTAGCAAGATGATAATTAAGAGTCGCCATGATGCGAAGAGGAAGAAGTAAATTATGAGTCGTTCACTAAAAAAAGGACCATTTGTTGACTTCAAGCTGGCCAAGAAAGTAGCGGCGCTTGGAATAGACGATCGTACAATTATTAAAACTTGGGCGCGTGCAAGTACTATTAGCCCAGAAATGGTTGGACGAACTATTGCTGTACATAACGGCAAAATGCATATTCCTGTAGTGGTTTCTGAAAATATGGTTGGACATAAGCTTGGTGAGTTTAGTCCAACACGTAAATTCCGAAAGCATGGCGGAAAGGATAGGAAGTAATGTCTGACATACAAACTATTCGAGCATATATTGAAGGTGTTGATCAGGCTCCACGTAAGGTTTCGCTTGTAGCAAGTTTAGTTCGAAACCGAACCGTAGCTGATGCACTTGTTATTTTGTCGCATACTCCTAAACGAGCTGCGCGACCTGTTGTTAAAGCGATTGAAAGCGCTAAAGCGAATGCTATTAACAATCATGGATTAGATGGTAAAACATTGATGATTTCTACACTTTCAGTGACATCTGGTACTCGTTTAAAACGTTTTACGCCAGCAAGTCGTGGCCGTGCATTACCTTTCCAGAAAAAGACATCTAACATTTTAGTTAAACTTTCAGGTGATATTAAACCAAAGAAAAAGCCGGTAGCAAAGCCAGCTGAAAAGAAGGAGAGTAAGTAATGGGAAATAAAGTAAACCCAATTAGCTTCCGTCTTCAAGTTCACAAAAATTGGGACTCTCGCTGGTTTGCTGGTAAAAAAGATTTTGCCAAATGGCTATTTGAAGATATCCGAATTCGCGAGCTTATTGAGAAGCGTTTCGAAAGTCGACCAACGATAAATAGAATTGAAATTGAACGTTCAGCTAACCTTATAACTATAACAATTCATACTGCGAAAGCGGGTGTTGTGATTGGACGTGGTGGCGTAGGTGTTACAGAACTTAAAGCTTTAATTGAGAAAATAGCTAGTCTTCCTGCTCGTTTAAACATCGAAGAAGTCAAACGACCAGAATTAGCTGCAAAACTTGTTGCTGAAAATATCGCTAGGCAGTTAGAGCGTCGAGCAAATTTCCGACGCGTCATGAAGATGACAGCTCAAAATACAATGAACGCTGGTGCAAAGGGTATTCGTATCCAAGTGGCTGGTCGTTTAAATAATGCTGAAATGGCTCGTACTGAAAAGATGATTGAAGGATGTGTCCCGCTTCATACTTTACGTGCAGACATCGACTATCATGGTGCTCGTGCGAAAACTCCTGTTGGTATTATTGGCGTAAAAGTCTGGATCCATAAAGGCGAAAGGATTTAAGATATGCTATTACCTAAAAAAACTAAATATCGAAAAGTCCGAAAAGGCAAGAATAAAGGTATTGCGACTCGTGGTCAATATGTTGCATTCGGTGACTATGGACTACAATCTCAGTCGAATGAACGAATTACTAGCCGTCAAATCGAAGCCGCTCGTCAAGCAATGACTCGTTATATTGCGCGTGGAGGAAAGATTTGGATTCGTATATTTCCTCATACACCCGTTACTCGCAAACCACTTGATGTAAAAATGGGAAGTGGCAAGGGGAATCCTGAATTTTTTGTAGCAAAGGTAAAAGCTGGAACTATTTTATTTGAGATGAAGGGCGTTGAAGAATCAATTGCACGCGAGGCAATGCGTTTGGCGTCCCATAAGCTTCCCGTTAAAACAAAGTTTGTAGTTAAGGAGCAGATATAATGGCAAAAATTATTAAAAAATCTGCTAAAACAACAAAGAATGCTATTGAAGTAAAGACTATCGATCAATTAAAACTAGATTTAGTGTCCAAACAAAAAGATTTGAACGAATCAAAACGTGGACACAAGCTAGGTGAATTAACTAACCCTCGTGTTATTACGATTACACGAAAAGAAATTGCCCGCCTTCACACTGCTATCCGAGCAGCCGAGATCGCGCAAATAAAGGAGAATAAGTAATATGGCCAAGACATTGACCGGTATCGTTACGTCGGACGTAGCGGATAAGACTATAGCCGTCACTGTTACTAGTCGTGAAACACATCCAATTTACGGTAAACAGTATACTGTTACTCGAAAATATGCGGCTCATGATGAAAACAATACTGCAAAAAAAGGTGACAAGGTTATTATTAGTGCGACCCGTCCTATTTCAAAACGAAAATCATTTAAACTTGATTCTGTAGTTGAAAAATCACGAGGTTCAATCCAACTTAAAGATGATGAGGCAGAGGTTTAGTATGATACAACAAGAATCTCGACTTAAGGTTTGTGATAACTCCGGAGCAAAGGAAATTCTTTGTATTCGCGTACTTGGTGGAACAAAACGTCGATATGCAAGAGTTGGTGATACAATCGTCGCTACCGTAAAGGTTGCAACTGCTATCGGTGTTGTTAAACGTAAATCTGTAGTTAGGGCTGTTGTAGTCCGAACTAGGGACCAAATTCAACGAAAAGATGGTTCGACTATTTCTTTTGATGATAATGCTGCAGTTATAATTGGTGATGACAAAAATCCCAAGGGCACACGTGTGTTCGGGCCAGTTCCAAGAGAACTCCGTGACCTAGGTTACGCAAAGATCATAAGTCTAGCACCGGAGGTACTATAATATGGCAACTATTAAACGAATTATCAAAGGTGATACAGTAAAATTAATTAGTGGTGCCAAAAAAGGTACAACTGGCAAAGTTTTAGCAGTCCTTACGAAAAAGAACTCAGTGTTAATTGAAGGAATTGGGAATATTCATCGTAAAGTTAAACCGTCTCAACAGAATCCAAGAGGTGGTCATAAAGATATTCACGTTCCAGTACCAATCCATAAAGTCGCCCTAGTTATTGATGAAAAAACCGGCAAAACTAGTCGTGTTGGTTTATCAAAGAACGCGGATGGTGTTAAAAAAAGAACTGCTAAACAAAGCAAAGATAAGGAGATTAAGTAATGGTTAAAGCAACTGCTATAACAGTATCAACTCCTCGCCTGAAAGCATTGTACAAAAATACATTTGTCAATGAACTACAAGCCGAATTGAATTTAGAAAATATTCACCAAGTTCCAAAACTTGAAAAGATTGTAGTGAGCGTAGGGATTGGTAAAAATAAAGATGACAAACATTTTTACGAAGTCGTAAAAAATACATTAACAAAGGTGACTGGTCAACATCCTGTTGATCGAATGGCGAAAAAATCAATTGCTGGTTTTAAAATTCGTGCAGGTCTAAACCGTGTTGGTATTAGTGTAATATTACGCGGAAATCGTATGTATGAATTTTTAGATCGTTTTGTAAACGTTTCTTTACCAAGGACTCGTGATTTTCATGGTGTTAGTGCAAAGGCATTTGATAAAGCTGGTAATTACAACTTGGGTGTCGTTGAACAATCTATATTTCCCGAACTATCATTTGAAGAAACTCAAGTCCTTCATGGATTGCAAGTAACTTTTGTGATTTCTGGCGGTGACGTAAATTATAGTCGTGCTTTACTTGAAAAATTTGGCATACCATTTGAAAAACAAGGAGGCAAAAAGTAATGGCTAAGAAATCTGCTGTAGCACGAGATGAAAAACGCAAAAAAATGATTTTAAAATTTGCTGATAAACGTGCCGAATTAAAAGAACTTGGTGATTTAGAAGGTCTTGCGAAATTACCCCTAAATAGTTCACCAACCAGATGGAAAAATCGTGATGTATTACATGGACGCCCACGCGCCTATATGCGCCGATTTGGATTAAACCGTATTAATTTCCGTGAAAAAGCTTCAAAAGGCGAAATTCCCGGTATAACAAAGAGTAGTTGGTAGGAAAGGAATCTATTATGTCATTACAAACAACAGACCCAATCGCCGACCTACTAACTCGCATTCGTAATGCAGTTATGGTTGGAAAAAATGAAATTCGAGTACCTTCAAGCAAATTAAAAGTAGTTGTCGCTAAAGAGCTAAAAAAAGCAAACTACTTATGTGATGTAAAAGTTGAGAGTACAAAACCACGTGATACATTATTTATTACAATAAATAAGCCAGGCGAAAATGCACCGATAACAGAGATTACTCGTCTTTCAAAACCAGGACGACGTGTATATGTAAATGCCAGCGATATACCAAGGATCAAAAATGGTCGAGGTATGGTACTAATTAGCACCAGCAAAGGTGTTATGCCTGGACATATCGCTTACAAACAACGCCTAGGTGGCGAATTACTATTAAAGATATATTAAGATTAAAGATAAGAAAAGGAAAATAATATGAGTCGAATCGGAAAACTACCAATTGACATCCCAACCGGTGTGACAAT
>JBAXKN010000002.1:0-51491 GCA_037135295.1 Candidatus Saccharimonadota bacterium | reverse complement strand
ATATGGAGCCGCTGTCCGGATTTGAACCGGAGACCTACGCTTTACGAAAGCGCCGCTCTACCAGCTGAGCTACAGCGGCACTCAGTTGATCGTAGATAATTATAGCACAAATTTTACAGTGTTACTCTGTTGCGCTACAAGGTAAAAACTGCTAAAATACCCTAGGTTAATCCATCACAGTACGGGCTCGTAGTGAAGGGGTTATCACGCCTCCCTGTCACGGAGGAGATCGCCGGTTCAAATCCGGTCGAGCCCGCCAAAAATTATTAATAAGAGACTTCGTACGAAGTCTCTTATTTTATTTACTATGATAAATTATTTGTATCCGACTATCCTGCCACCTTCTGGGTGGTTGCCAGGTGTCATTTGTCCATATGGAACAATTCTACCGTCCTCGGGATTAACTACCTGAGCCACTCTTGACTGATACAGTTCTGGCTCCGTAGGATGTAACGCTTGATTTCTTTTTCTAGTTTCCTCAATTTTAATTGCTGTTCTTAGCTTCATTATTTCGGTTAATATTGATCCTATACGATAATAACTTGCTTCGGCAAGCGCAATTGCTTTTTTGGTGGCGCTATCTAATAAATTCTTGTCAGCTGTAGTCTTCTCAAGTTCAGATTTAACCGTCTCAATAAACAAATCCAACTCTTCAGTAGTGGCGGAACCCATATTTTGTTTTAATGAATCCACCTTACTCACTGAATCTTCAATGCGCTTTGCTATTATTTCGGCTTGTGAAAAATCTGGCTTTGCTGCGTCTTTCATTATAGATACGTCAACCGCACGATCAATCTGAAAATCATAAGTGGATTTATGTATGTTATCAGGCTTTGGGTTATCTTTTCTAAGTTTGTCTTCTCTAACCGCTAAATCCTGTACGTATGCAGTATTTTTTGTAAGAAAAGTATCAAGATAAAAATTATCAGTAATAATTGTATTATCTACATCTTCAGGTAATTGCTCTGACATTATTTATTCCTTTTTATTTTATAATTTGTTAATTTTATTATAATACTAATACTAAATAGTGCAAGTATTGCCATATAACGCAAACGTCGATGAGTTATAGTTCGATAATCCGACTCGATGTCCCGCAAAGTAAAAACATTATAAAACAGAGGTGTTTTGCCTCTGTTTGTTTGATATAATTAACTCATGAAAAGAATTCTTATATATGGAGATTCAATACCATGGGGTTTAGTACCTTGCACTAAATTCGAACGTTACGAATATGACAAAAGATGGCCAGGTATTCTACAATCGAAGCTAGGAAATGATTATCAGATAATTGAAGAATGTCTCTGCGCAAGAACAATAGATAGTAATGACCCTAGGCCAGGTTTTGAAGGTCGTAATGGTATGGATTATTTATCACCTTGTCTTGACTCACATTACCCTATTGATGTGATAATACTTTCTCTTGGACTAAATGAATTAAAAAGCATTTATGAATGGAGTCCTTTACAAGTTGCTGAAAAAATGAGTAAAATGATTAAATTAATCAAAAACCGTAAGCCAAATTTTCATGATTCCAATGCTAAAATAATATTATTATCACAGCCTTTTGTTTCCAATACAGGTTATTGGGGTGAGCTTTGGATTGGCTCAAGCGAAAAATCTCGAGAACTATATGGAGAATACAAGGAAATAGCTAAACAAGAAGGTATAGATTTCATCGATTTATCAGAAATCACACCTGATAAAAAGGACGGGGTACATATTAATAATACAGGTCATAATATAATCGCGGAAATTGTTTCTAAGTATATTAAGCAGCTCTGAAATCCGACTCGATGTCTCGCAAAGTAAAAACGTTATCAAGCAGAGGTGTTTTGCCTCTGTTCTTTGTCATTATGGAGATGTATAATAATTATATAAATAGAATAAGCAAAAAGGAGGATATTATTATGGTAAAAAAATCAGAACAAAAAGATTCAAAATTAGTATTCATTAAATTTTCGCGAGGGTTTTCTTATTTCGTTTACGGATATTCACTGGTTGCCAGTACATTTTTAGGTATATCATTCTTTTTATTACTTCTTAGTGCTAATGCAAATACGCCATTTGTAAAATTCGTATACCAAACTAGTGCAGCGTTCCTTGGACCATTCAGAGGTATATTCCCTGTTCGTTCAATTAACGAGACTGGTTATTTCAGTCCATCAATTATTTTCGCCATAATTATGTATTTAATTTTGGCATTATGCATGAATGCACTTATTAACTACGTTACCCTCAAGATGGTAAAACATCAAAAAGAACTAGAAGAACTTACAAAAGAGTAGATAAAAAAATTTATTATAGCCTATTGCATAAGTTAATAGTTCGGTAATCCGACTCGATATCACGTCAAGAAATGATTATCTGAAATAAATTATATACTCTGTCTAAATTTTTTCTCAGCTTTTGCTGCAAAAATATCAGCACCGATTGACAATCTACCACTCCTGCGGGCAGCGATATATGCTCTTTTTCCTATCTCTCTAGACATAGCATTTTTGCCAGCTTTTTCGCTACTAATTTCCATAACAGCTTCTGGACTAGAGTGTAAAGCAAATGGGTTTACAAGCGAATCTATAAATATATGCTTATATTTTTTTGCTCTCTCAGCATCCTGTGCTTCTGCACCAATTCTCGGCAAACCATCAACTACCTCAGTTTTTTCGCCTACCTGATGAGAAGAATCTGGAGAAACCTCAATAAACTCTCCAGGTATATATTCGGCTGTAACATTACCTTTATTCTTACCAAATGCTTCAATGACACTACTGGGTTGGTATTTTTCTATTGACATCGTTGTATCCTTTTTTGTTTTTAATTGTTTATATTATTATAGCATAACCTGGATGTATTTGCAATGGCTTAGTTGTATTAATAAATATATCGAAACTGTGATATTTACAATTTGATGTAAAACAATTTACAATTTTTTTATGATATTATTTAAATATGATAATGAAATCAAACAAGTTTAGTGATGAAATAGAAAAAAATAAGTCTTCTGAAACAGTTTCAGATGAATCAGTTAGAATCGATGGTGAACATAGTAGTTTAGAGGTTAGACAGCGTGGTTGTTTTATCACTGATTGTGAATTAACAAATCCCCTCTCTGGCGAAAGAATAGATATATTATATTCTGATCCGAATCATAACACTGCGAAACTAAGCGCTAGTCATGTGATGTCACCTATCGGATCAAGTGAAGGCATTGGTGGTCAACATGGTTTTCCACGTTGGGCAGATTATCACGAATTTACTCGATCAGATGGAAAAAATGGAGAAAAATATGTATCATTTCAGGCAAAACGATCTGACTTGGGTATGGGTCTCGTTAAAGTATTCGAAATGGGAGAGAGTTATATAACCAGCGAAACAACCGTATCGAATTATGAAACAGAAAGTATCGAAACAAGTCTAGGAGAACACTTATATTTTAAACTTGAAAATGAAGAGACTGATGGTCTATTAGTTAACGGCCAAACAATTGATGAGTTACTGGGCGAAGGCTCACTAAAAAAGATTATGAGCGGAGTGCCTTTGTTTTGGTCTTTGTTTGACAGACAAGTGGTTATTGATTTTCCTGCAGGACACAGTATTAATCTTGGCGTAACAGTAACTGGCGCAAGACAAGAAATTGTTGGAATGTTGATATGGCACAGACCTGAAACTGAATCGATTTGTTTTGAACCAACTGTTGGATTCGACCCAGAAATGGGAAAAGGTGGACTACAGATAAAACAACATGAAACAGCTACACTTTCGACAATAATTGAATTATTACCTACCTAATCTAAAAATATCTTAGCTTTTAAGGGACTGTAATAGCGTTCAAGAAATATTTTTTTGTATTCAAAAAAGCTTTTATTATTAATACTATCCCTTATATTATCGACAGTTCTAACTATAAAACGCTCATTATGAATACTGGCCAGTGTTAGCCCTAATATTTCATCAGACCTAAGTAAATGGTGAATGTATGCTTTAGTGTAATTTCGACAACTGTAACAATCACATTCGGGATCTATAGATGAAAAATCATTTTTGTACTTACTGTTTTTGATATTTATGCGACCATCATATGTATAAAGTGCGCCATTCCTAGCCTGTCTAGTTGGTGCGACGCAATCAAACGTATCAATACCATATTGAATACCTAGGAAAAGGTCGGCCGGCTGAGAGCCCATTCCTAACAAATGACGCGGTTTGGCTTCAGGCAGTATTTCGTTCACCCATCTTACTGTTGATGATATTTCCTCTGGTTCGAAGACTCCACCTATACCATAACCGTCAAAATCTTTACTACCAAGAAAGGTTGCACTTTCTTTTCTAAAAGATTCATTTCTAGCGCCTTGAACAACACCATAGAGTGATTGTAAAAAATCACCTTTTTTTGAATGGTCTACATTTAGTTCGTTATGCCTCTGAAGACATCGTTCTGCCCAAATGTGTGTTCTATCCATAGCACTTTTTATATATTTATCTCCAGCAAGTGGAGATGTTAACTCATCAAAACACATATGTATATCGGCGCCAATTTGGTGTTGGATATCCATAGATATCTCGGGTGTAATGTACAAACTACTTCCATCAAGATGTGATCTAAAATGTACACCATCGTCAGTTACTTTTGTAAGTTGTGTTGACGAATGAACTGCTTGAGCGATGTCACCTTTTTCACTGTGACTTGTAATATCAATACCCTTTTTATATGCCATTCCTAGTGAAAAAATTTGAAAACCACCGCTATCTGAAAAGATTGGCCCGTTGTAGTTCATGAATTTATGGATACCGCCTGATAACTCGATAGTGTCAGCACCAGGTCTCAGCATCAAGTGATAAGCGTTTACAAGAATTGACTGACCATTAAGTGATGTAACTTGTTCATTAGTTAGACTTTTTACAGTAGCCTGAGTACCGCCAACAATAAAAGCAGGTGTTTTGATGTCACCGTGCGGTGTATGTATTACTCCAGTACGGGCTAATGTACCTTCGAGCTTTTTTGATATTTCGAAAAATGGTGCCTTGTTCATCTTATAATATTAACATTGAATCACCGTAACTTAGAAAATTGTATTTTTCTGATATAGCATGATTATAAGCTGGAAGTATTTTATCCCAACCAGCAAAAGCAGCTGTTAACATTAAAACAGTGCTCTTTGGAGCATGAAAATTCGTGATCAAACTGTCAACAACTTTAAATCTATAACCAGGATAAATAAATATATCAGCCTCACCCGAAACATCAACTGAGGCTTGATCAAATACTTTATATGAATATTCCAAAGAACGTGCAACGGTAGTGCCAAGAGCAACAATTCTCTTCCCTGATAATTTCGCTTTTTGAATAGTTTCTACAGTTTTAGATGGAATCTCGAAATACTCTTGATGCATGTGATGGTCTTCGATGTTATCGGCTCGGATTGGCATAAAAGTTCCCAATCCGACATGTAGTGTTAAATACACTATCATTACGCCCATATTTGTAAGTGTTGTTAATAATTCATCAGTCATATTTAAGCTAGCTGTAGGCGCTGCAACAGAGCCTACATCTTTTGCCCATACAGTTTGGTACCTTTCTACATCAGACTCATTAGCATCTCGATGCATATATGGAGGTAGTGGAACCTCACCAAATTTTTCAGTAATATCTAATAAATCGTGATTGCACTTTACTATGGCTAGACCATCTCCTTGGATTTGTTCAACGAATATTTTTGAATCACCAATAGCCAATTTGTCGCCAACGTTAAGTTTTTTGCGATACATAACCCTATGACGATGCCAGTCATTATCAAAACTATGTTTTTCAAGAATAACTAGTTCACGGTTAGAACCGCTCTCAGTAATCGTTTTTAGTCTAGCCTTTATAACCTTAGTCTTATTTAATACTAATACATCACCTGATTGTAAGTAATCGGCGATATCAAAATATTTTTTGTCGATAACATCTCCAGTTTTCCTGTTTAAGACCAACAGACGCGACATTCCTCTTATTTTTGGTGGAATATCGGCTATTAGCGAGTTAGGAAGATTGTAGTTAAAATCAGATATTTTCATGAAAAATTAATTTATTATGAAAATATTATTATTTCGTCCCATTAGCTTCTGGCATAGATATATACTTGCTGACTTTTCCATCTTTCTCGACTTTTTCAAGAGATTTTATAAAATTTGTTAACTGTATATTAATGTATTCATAGTTTACATGATCTTCATTGCTATCTAATAACCTTACTATGTAATAACCATCGCCCTTATTAGATTTTATAATAGGTGAAAATTCAAGCTTTTTCAACTTGACGGCCTCGTTTGATAACCCTCCATCCCAGTTATTTGCTGGCACCCAACCTGAGGCTCCATAAATAGCTTTGACTGACTTTCCAGAAGACAATGTCGCTGATAAAGTTTTAAGATCGATACTTGGATTAGTTTTTATTTCAGTAATTGCAGTATTCGATGCATTCTGTGCGTCTTTATCTATTTCGTATGCCACTTTACTACGAAGAATGCCCTTTTTTATGTAGTAACGGTTCTGTGTAGGTGTCCATCCAAATGAATCTAGAGTTGAAGCATCATATGATTGCTGAGAAATCTCACCATCAATTAATTGACGCTGATTTTTTATAACATCATCGACTTCTTTTTCACTGACTGATATACCAAGATTTTTCGATAGTTTCAAAGCGTAAGCATCAGATATAACCTCTTGCATTGATTGTTGCTTTAGATAATCAAGCTGTCTTTTGCCATCTTCAGTTTTTTGACTTAATTGTTGCTTTTGTTCAGAGAAAAAAACTGAACTACGATAAACCATCAGGTAATCACTGTATAGTACAGGCTGCCCATCAACATTAGCTACCGGCACTGGCAATACAGTAGTAACGCGGTACATAAATTCACTAGTATTTTGGTTAATATATAACTGCCACCATCCAATTACTAATGCGACAATTACTGCAATTACGCTAATCGCAATCGCGTTATAAACAAGTCTGTGTCTAGCATATTGAATTGGGTACTTAAATCTTCGACCACCTGCAAGTATTTTCTCGCGATGCTGAACAACAGTTTCACTAGTAATACGTGAAGACGGTGGTAAGTCAACTTTTTTTCGTCTTAGTCTTAATTTTTTAATTAACTTCTTCATAATCTCCTTGATTATCAGTAACGTTACTTACTGCATCCTGCAACTTATTATAGATTTTGTCTGGGTGCTCCACATTATGAATGACTAGGTCGCCTACAAATGTCTGAATTACAATCGTTCCGAATTGAAAAAACTCACCACTAAATCCTGGTATATTATAACTTATGTTTTGAACCTTGGATAGGCGTAGGTCAATCACATCCTTTCCAAAAAAGCCCAGTCTAGTAACTTGTCTTATACGCTGGTCTGTAACAATATAAATCGTGAAATACCATAATATAAAATGATAGAAGAATAAAATAATTCCTAGTATTAGACCTGCGACTGGTAAAAGAAAAAGTTCAAGATTATAACTCCATATTAAAGGTGGAATAGATGTAATAACTAGTGGAATTAATAATAGGTAAAAACCTTTACGCATTGCAATTATATGACGGCGAAATACGAATAGTAATTTCTCTCCGTCACGCTGTCCTTCGAAAGCGAGTTGTGGCTTTTCCTTTAATTCTTTTTTTGGCTTTGCCATATTCCCCCTTATCATAAATGGTACCCCGGGCAGGAGTTGAACCTACAACCTTATCCTTAGGACGGATCTGCTCTATCCAGTTGAGCTACCGAGGCATACCACTTATTATACTAGAGTTTGTTACTTTTTCTTTGGAACATGCCCACGAATTACAGGACCCTGAGCCGTATCATAGGCATCATATATCTCATCCTTATCAAACCATAGAGCAACTTCTTTCTCAGCCTCTTCAATATTGCCTGAAGCATGTAAAATATTAGGCAAAGTAGAACCTCTAGACCTAGAGTAATCCTGAGTGACGTGTGTGTAATCTCCACGAATTGTACCGGGAGGAGATTCCTTTGGATTTGTTGTACCAACTAATTTTCTAACATAAGAAACCGCTTCAACACCCTCTAGTACACAAGCAATAACTGGGCTCTCCATCATCATAGAAAGATTTATATAAAAAATATCTTCACCCCATCTACTTATCATTGAGCTTATACCTTCATAGTGTTCATGAAAATGCTCTTCGTTGGGAGATAACATCTTCATAGCAACAATTTTTAGTCCTGCTCTCTCAAACCTAGTAATTATTTCTCCAACTATACCACGCTGAATAGTATCTGGTTTGAATATTACCAATGATCGCTCAATTTTCGACATTATAAACTCCTTATTTGATGTACTATATTATGTCTAATATAACAAAAATATGACATATGAGCTATGCTAATAGTATGTATATGTCGGAATTATTACTTGATTATATTGAACACCTTGAAGTTGAAGGTGGTCGTTCTGCGCATACAGCCGAAAACTACACATTATATCTTGAAAGATTTGTAGAATTTACAAATGATATCACTGTTGATAAAATAACAACTGAAACCATTCGTAAATATAGGCTTTGGTTAAACCGTTATAAAAATAACAATGGTGATGAATTATCAACTATAACCCAAAGTTATCACCTAATAGCCCTTCGTGGTTTTTTAGGATATTTATCAAAACGTGACATACCTAGCCTATCACCTGATAAAATTGAGTTACCAAAAACGTCACGTCGCCAAGTAACATTCCTTCATTATGATGAAATCGAACAAATAATTTCTCAGATTGATACTAGTATAGAAACTGGTTTACGCGATAGAGCAATTATTGAACTATTATTTTCCAGTGGCTTGCGAGTTTCAGAGCTAGTTAACCTCAATCGTGATCATATCAACACTGTAAAACGTGAGTTTACAGTCCGTGGTAAAGGTCAAAAAGACCGACCGGTGTTTATTAGCGAAAGTGCGAGTGTCCATGTTGATAACTACTTAAAAGAAAGAAGTGATGAACTCCCGCCACTTTTCTTAAGCTATAGCCGAAATATCGAAGCAACAAATAGTGGTGACTACCGTAGGCTAGGTACCCGGAGTATTCAAAGGATTATTAATAAATACACAAGACTTGCCGGAATCACAAAGCATGTCAGCCCGCACACAATGAGACATAGTTTTGCAACTGACTTATTAATGAATGGTGCAGATATCAGAAGTGTCCAGGTAATGTTAGGTCACAGCAGTATTACTACAACTCAAGTTTATACTCATGTGACTGATCAGCACCTAAAAGAAATCCATAAAAAGTTCCACAGTAACACATTTGAATGATTCGTTTACAACTACGGAGTACAATTAGGATCTTTATAATACTCGTTGGGATCATCGGTAATTCTAAAATCTTTACATAAATTACCAGAAATATCAACAGCAGCTTCAGGATATGAGAAATTAGTACTAAACTCTACTCTTGATTGGACTCGTCTGAATAAATCATTGGCTCGACCTGTAGAATCAATACTCGGTTGCACACCATTAAATTGAACAATAGTTGGATTACCATCTGCGTCTACGATATTACCGTTTATCAAACTTATTTTATAACTAGTTTCTCTGTATAATGAAGTTAATCTTAAAAAGTGAGTATAATTATTACTAGATAACGGAGAAACTATTGGTGGTATTTTTAATGTTACACTGCAGGAATAATTAGAAGTTGCAAATCCAGATAAACATTTAATACCATTAGGTGATATTAATGGACTATAAGTCCTTCTGCCTACTGTGATAAAACTATCTGTATCGGGAGTTAATAATGACGTTGGATATAGAAAAAGTGTATTTGAGTTGCCATTACCCTGATTGCCATTAAAATCATCTAGTATGAAACCATCGTTTTTATACTGTATCAACTGTGAACGTAAAATTGGAGGACGGCCATCTTGCCAGCTTGTTGATAACAACTTTCCTGAAGGTAAGACGATACTAGAAAGAGAAGAACCAAGATCTTTTGATGAAAACCAATCGATTTTTATTTTATCAAAACTACCGACACCACTTATTGGAATAATGTTTGATTCGTCTTTATTTAAATAACCTAGGTAATCTGTCGTATCAGTCGTGATTGTTACACATGTGTAAGCTTGGTTTAAATCGTTTGCGGTATCACCAGTTTGAACATTTTGTTCGTCAGTAGATGCTGTTCTTCCGTCTAATTTATTTGTATATTCATTGCAATGATCAGAATTTACTGATAGTTTCTCTGTGGCGCAATCCCCTACGCTATGACTTTTACAGTAGCTTTGATAGCGCAACAATGCACGTTTTGCATCCTCTACGCCTGCCTGGGCTGAATCGTATGCGCTTTGCGATAAATCTACTGTGCTAGCCTGTTTTTGGCTCTGTATCATAATACGAACAAAACTAACTGTTACGACAGTGATTAATAGTGCAGCGAAAATAACTACAAAAAGTGAGACGGCGCCGTATTGTCCATTAACTTTTTTCATGTTTTTTCTCTCCTTAATCATTTTGGATTACCTCATTTCCTGCCCTTGCAACTATTGTAAAACCATTGGTTGAACAGTATTGTGGATCCGAATTAGGATCACTTGGAGGTTTGCATTTCACTTTGCCGTCCAAAGTATCCATAAATAACGCATTTTGATTATTTGTACCTAATGTAAATTGTACAGTATAAAGTCTTTGCCCGCTATTAGGATCATCCGCGGTTGTTGAAGAAGTTATACTAAAACCATGAATGGCTAAATCGTATTGACCAGGATCTATTAATTCAATAGCATTTACTTCATCAATCTTTTGTAGTGGATTTGCGCAATAGGTAGATTGAGAGTCATATATTTTTACAAAATTTATTTCATTTGTAGATGTTTTATATATATTCCTGTCGGTGTTTAAAGTAGGACTTAATGCAGAACCGTTGTTCCAAATGTAGCTATAATTTCCAGTACATAGGCGACCACCCCATGGTTTATCTATATAATTTGTACCATTGGGAGTTACATTAAAAGGACTGGAACTATCAATACTACGCTGTAACTCATTAGCTATTGAGCCACCAACTTGATTTACGTTTTTATAGGTTATGCCGCGATTGTATATATTACCTATTTGAATTACTGTCATAGCAATTGCCAACAGTAAAGCAGACACAAACCCCATCGCTAACATCAGTTCAATAAGTGTAAATCCTTTATTTTTTTGGTTCATATAACCTCACTATTGTGTCCATCGATACAGGAACAGATTGGCCTGGGCTGTCCCAACAAGCCCTGATATGAAAATCTATGTAATCGGCTTTATCTTGATAATTGTCGTCATAATCGTCCGTTTTAAATTTAACTGCGTCTATCCAAATGCCATAAGCTTTCCCAAAAGTTCCATCTATATCATTATAAGTAACTTGTGAAAAAGTTTCAGCCTGTATCGGAACTCCATTTCCTAATGGAGAGACAAACTTTGCCTTACGAGTATTTAATATGAACGACTTTATACCTGAACCAGAATGAGTTGCCGGACAAACTGAGTTAACTTTTAGGGGTAGATTACCAGGGTCATAAGTATCTGCTGTTAATCTCACCCATTCCAAAGCTGGTCCTGTATATTTAGAAAGGGCTGGGTCTGTAGAAATGTCAGAGTTAAACGCAGCGATATACGAAGCGTTTAAGAACCTTAGTGTTTCTGCCTGAGCATCAATTTCTTGACGAACTAATGTTATTTCATATGCCCGTTGGGCTGTTGCTGTTCCCTGGTTCATTATTGATATTGAGCCAACAGCAACTAAACTAAAAACAGTAATAGCAAATAAAACTTCGATCAATGTATCACCTTTTCTGCCACATTTATTTAGACCTAACATCCGTTATCATCCCCTAATACCTTTATACTGCTTGAATTTGTAGCATTCGGCTTTACTAAAACTGACATCGTATTGCCTGTAAATAAACCGTTTGAATTAACGCAAAGCTCAACTTGCCTTTTTAAAGATTCGGTATCATCTAGTAGTTCGCCTGGAGTAACATCAGACGACGAGTTATTAATAAAAGTTCTAGTAACTCCGCTTATTGGCGAACGAAGCATTAAAATCGCAAATTTTGCTTGACCACCAGGACTAGTTTTTACGATTGATGAGCCCCATTCAATATCGTAATCGTACGAGCTAATTGACGGTATATATAAAGTATAACCATGTAAAGCAGTCATATCATCTGCCGACGTAACAACTCTATCAACTGCAGTAACAGTTCGAATTTCTAATGTTTGACCACTATCATTTGGTTTAATAAATTTTCCTAAAATTACACAATTTGATTGACCTCTGTTGAATGCAGTAGGATCATTACCGCATTTATTATTAATCTTTTCATTTTCATTAGTTACATTATTAACATCTGAAAACTGTTGCTGTAAAAAAGATTGGAGCGATTTTACGCTGTCTTTATAACGCTGAACATTTATTGAAGTACCAATTCCCATCATCAGACCCATAATTAATAAGCCTGAAACACCCAAAAATAACATTATCTCAATAATAGTAAAACCAGCTTTATTTAAAGGCTTCATTTGATAATGATTATACCATAAGCAAGTTTTTCGTATAAGCCTATAACAGGCTATAAAAATAGGTATTTAACAAATAACTACCAAATAACCCTGCAAATACAAAACCTATTATCAAAAGAGGCCCAAAAGGAACATGGGAATTGCGTTTTAATTTTCCAATTAGCATTGCAGGTATCACGATTAAACATCCAAACAAATTCGCTGCAAATAGTGCTATAAAAGCTAGTTTCCAATCTGCTAGAAGCAAAGCAAGACCTAGTCCAAGCTTAATATCACCAAATCCAATCCACATACCACTAGAAATTATATATATAAATAGATATAATCCGCTGAGGATTAATATCGCCCCGATCACACTAAATGATGATTCCATAATATTTGATGAATTAAATATCACAAGCAAAGCACTGACAAACCCAATACCTATTACAGAATAATTTACTTGATCAGGTATTAAAGACCACAATTTATCATATGCAAATACTATAGCCAGACCTACGCCAGATAATAACCAAAGAATTAAGCGCAAAATTTCAAAACTGCTATCTAGTTGGTATGGCCAAAAGGCATAGGAAATAACGAAAAATAATGCTAAACCTATTTCAATTAGTGGTTCAAGATTACCAATCGGTTTATGACACTTTCGGCATCTCCCCTTTAACGATAACCAACTTACTAGTGGGATTAGATCATACCACTTTAACTGATAGGTGCAATTTAAACACATTGAGTGATCATTTAACAGTGATGTTTTTGTTAGCTTGTTTAATCGACTATATTCAGCTTTATTAACGTGTTCGCCATCTTTTTTATCCTGAATTAATTGTTTTGCCCTTAAGCGCCACATAGTTGCGCCAGCAAAACTTCCAAAACAAAGCCCAAATATTATTAATGACATATAAACCAAAAATTGTTCCATAAGCACTATCATACCGTAGTTCTTCATAAAATGTAAAACCTCGATATTATATCGAGGTTTTAAGTGTACATGAACCAGTTTAATTTTTAGTTATTGACACAGGCGACGCCACTACCCTCGAGCCTCATTCTAAATGCTATCTTTCGACTGGCCTGTCCAAGTGTTACATGTTCACCACTACAAATAGCCTTTTTTGAGGCATATATATTTGGCGTGTTTTCAGTAAAAGCTGGCATTTCAGCGGCATCATTTGATGACAATATATAGTCTTCTCCTGAAGGATCTTTAAAAGTATCACCGTTAACAGCTACATAATTATTTATAAAAGATGACACAGCTGTTGCATCTGATAAATCTGGTAGATTGCCATTATTATTTGATTGGTAGCTGTTTAACGCTGTGTTCAATCGTCCTAGGTCATTTTTGCGCTGTGTATCACGCTGGCCACGTTGCAAGGCTGGTAGTGCAATAAAAACCATTAAAAATATAAGTCCAGCAATAGCTAGAACTAAAACCACCTCTATGATTGTGAAGCCTTTTGATTTTGTATTGGTTTTCATTGAATGTTTTCCACCTTTCCAATAAATAATTTTCGTTTACATAGTAAACACTTATGTTTATATTACATTACAAAATGATCGTTGTCTATATATTTATGCCATTTACAAGACTATATATAGGCAATAGAATGGCAGCGACCATACTACCGGCTACAACCGCCAAGAAAACCATTAAAACTGGTTCGATGGCCGTTGATATCGTTCTAATCTGTTCATCAAGCTCATCTTCGTAAACCTGTGCTGTTTTTCCCATCATTTCATCAATTCGTCCCGACTGTTCACCTATTTTTATCATTTGTGGAACAAGCGACAAAATGTATTCTTCTGGCTTTAGAGCGTCTGATAAGGCTTTTCCACCCTTAACTTTATCGATTGCCCTTAGAATACTTTTCTCGACAACAGTATTATTTACTGCCTTTGCAGTTAGGTTTAACATATCTATCATACTGACACCCGTGCTTAGTAATGTCTGGCCAGTACGAGAAAAACGTGCCATATATAGTTTTCTAAACATTTGACCGAATATTGGAACGTTTAGTTTTAGTGTATCTTTAAATTTAACACCAGAATCAGTTTTTAGGTATTGCACAAAGAAATATCCCGCGATTCCACATATTATCAATACTAACCACCAAAATTTTGTTAATATGTTGGCTGCATCTACCATCACTTGTGTAATAAATGGTAACTGCTGTTTTAGGTCTTTATATAACTTTTCAACTTGCGGAACAATTGTGAACAACATAAATGCCATTACCCCAAAAATAACTACCAATACGATAATCGGATACGTTAACGCACCTTTTATTTTACTCATAATTGCAGCATCTTTTTCTTGTTGGGCTGCAATTCTCATCAACGATTCATCAAGAGTTCCAGACATCTCGCCTGCCCCGACTAGTGCCAAGAAGACTGAATCAAATACCTCTGGGTGTTTCGAAAAAGACTCGGCTAATGATTTACCGCCCTCAACTGATGCAATTATATCTTGAATTATAGATTGTAGTTTTTTATTCTGCGTTTGTTCTACGACAGTATGAAGACCTTGAGCTAATGGCAAACCAGCCCCAATTAATGTCGCTAATTGACGGGTAAAAACAACCCTGTCTTTTGTGGTTATTCTACCTGTTAATCGAGCAATCGGGTTATCGTAATCAATATGCTCTTCTATATTTAGAGGAGTTAAACCTTGGTCGGTCAGTAATTTTGCAGCTGCACTTTCAGAATCAGCCTGAACAGTCGACTTTGTAATTTTATCAGTCGTTTGATCACGGGCTTCGTAGGAAAACTTTTTCATTATTAGCCTCTCATTAACCTCTCGAATTCAACTAGGTCAACGGCAACTTCATATGCATTATCATATGTGATTGTGCCACTTTGAACCAAGCTGACAAGTGTACGATCCATAGTTTGCATTCCTTGGTCAGCGCCAGTTTGAATAACTGCATCAAGCTGATGCGCTTTACCTTCACGAATGATATTACGAACCGCAGGGTTAGTAACTAATACTTCGGCCGCTACAACTCGCCCACCACCAATAGAAGGTACCAATCGTTGAGAACAGATTGCCATCAAAATATTTGAAAGTTGAGCTCGAATTTGCGGTTGTTGATGTGGAGGAAAAACATCAATCATACGATCAATCGACTGTGATGCACTATTTGTATGAAGTGTAGCAAAAACCAGATGTCCTGTTTCAGCAATTGTAATAGCTGCACTTATAGTTTCAAGGTCACGCATCTCACCAATTAATACAACGTCTGGATCTTGACGCAAACTTGAACGAAGAGCGGCAGAAAAACTATAGGTATCATAATGAACTTCTCGCTGAACAACTGCGGATTTTTTTGATTTATGAGTAAATTCGATTGGATCCTCGATTGTAATAATATGATGTGATTTTTCACTATTTATCTTGTCGACCAGTGCTGCTAATGTAGTAGATTTACCACTTCCAGTTGGGCCAGTAATTAAAACTAGGCCTCGTGGATAGTCAGCAAAACCCATGACTACATTTGGAAGCCCTAATTCGACCACTGTTTTTATCTCGTTCGGTATTAGACGCAATGCAGCCGCAAGATTTCCTCTTTCATGATATGCATTTACCCTAAATCTACCCAAAGTCCCAAATGCGAAGCTAAAATCAAATTCCTTATCTTTTAGTAAAATTTGACGTTGATCCTGGTCAATAATTGCAAATATAAGTGTTTCTACAGATTGTTCATCAAGTGGATTAAAGCCCATAATAGGAAACAGCGAACCATCAACACGTAACATTGGTGGTAAACCAACTTGTAAATGTAAGTCTGAAGCTTTTTTTCGAACTACTTCTTCTAACAATATTTCAATTTTTAATTCCTGGTTATTCATATCTCTTTTGCCACCCTTCTATTACGCTGTATCTGATGTAACACGATTTACTTCTTCGATGGTAGTTATGCCTTGCAAAACCTTCAGGTAACCATCTTGTCTCATTGTGACCATACCTTGTTCTTGTGCTTTTCGTTGTATTTCTGAACTCGTTGCATGTGCAACAATTAAACTTTGTATTTCTTCGCTGACATCCATCACTTCGTAAAGTCCCGCCCTTCCGCTATAGCCTCTTGGGGCTGGAGCTTGGGGGGAATCAATACCTTTAACTAAAGTATAAGCGCTTTGCCCACTAAGAGGCAAGTCTTTATAGCCTAAATCTTGAGAAACTCTTGCAACATCAGCTTTTGTCTTTGGTAGTAAATGTCCGATTGTTACTAAAATGTTTTGTGTTTCAATAGGATTAGATTGATAAACCTCACGTTTTTTAGCAACCCGTCTGACTAAACGCTGGCCAATAATAGTATTGACCGTACTGGCAATCAGAAACGGCTCTATGCCCATATCTAATAGACGAGGTAATACTCCAGCGGCACTGTTTGTGTGTAAAGTACTGAACACTAGGTGACCAGTAAGTGCGGCTTGAACAGCAAGATTAGCAGTCTCACCATCACGTATTTCACCTACCATTACTACATCAGGGTCTTGACGAAGGATAGAACGCAAACCACTAGCAAAAGTTAAGCCAACGTCATCATTCACTTGGATTTGATTAACTCCGCTCATTTTATACTCGACAGGATCTTCAAGTGTGACAATATTGACTGAATCATTTTTAATTTCTTTTATTAACGCATATAAACTTGTGGTCTTACCACTTCCTGTAGGACCTGAAGTAAGCACCATACCGTTTGGTTGGTGAATACCCTTTCTAATTGCCCTTAGTGCCCTACCGGCATATCCCATTTCTTCAATGTCAAACGAGTTACCCGACTTATCAAGTAAACGTATCACGACTTGCTCGCCCCATATAACTGGGCTGATAGCGATACGAAGGTCTACCTCTTTACCGGCAACCTTAACGGTAAATTGTCCATCCTGTGGAGTACGATGCTCATCAATCTTAAGATTAGACAAAATCTTAATCCTACTAACTAAAGCTGGCTCGATACTTTTTGGCAGCTGCATAATTTCGCGTAACATTCCATCGACACGACATCTAATTTTTAAGGCTCCCTCTAGTGGTTCAATGTGAACATCGCTAGCCCGTGATTTTAATGCATACTCTAAGATAGTACTTAAAGCTTTGCTAATCGGAGAATCTTGAACAATAACTTTTACATCACTGTTTGACTCTTGGATGGCCTCCACTTGGCTTGCCTTGGCGGCCTCACCAACACTAGATAAATCAGTTTTGTATTGACCTAAAACATGGCGTACGCCCGTTTCAGACGCCATAAACACCTTCAATGGACGTTCAATACGACTGGCAAGATAGTCGACTGCCTGGACATTATTTGCATCGATCATTGCCACAGCTAGACGATTTTGGACTTCTGCAAGTGGAACAGCCATGAATCGTTCAGCAATATTCTCTGGCAACAAACCAAGAATAGATTGGTCAATAACGCTATTAGTTAGATTAACATAAGGAACACCTGATACTTGAGCGATTGCATGAGTTAATAGTTCGTCATCGACAACACCATTCTCTGACAATATTTCTAGAAGTGGTCTGTTGGTGTTTACTGAAGTCAATTTTGCATCTTCTAACACACCTCCATTGACTAATCCCTCCTCAATAAGTAGCTTTACCAGCTTTGCTTGTATGTCAACAGTTAGAATTGCCATTAAAACCTCCTACTGAGTCCCAGGGGTTGTAGGATTATTTTTTGAAGAGTCAGTTGAAATAATTTGTACATTTATTGCAGGATTAATAGCATTTTTATTAAAAATGTTTTTACTAGGCTGTTCAACTGTAGAATTTATTTCATCGATTGTTTTCACCTTTTCGCTACCGTTATAAACATCACCAAATATACCTCTTGCGACAAAGAAGGAAATCAGGACACTTGCTGAGGCTATTAATACTATCATAGCTATATCTGCTTTTTTCATTGCTTTATCACCTTATCTTTTAGTTCTACGACACGTTGTGGTTCATAGAAGGCACGACCGCTAATAGTCATTGAAGTTAACGAAGCTTGGCTTTCAATCTTTAAGGAAATGACATCAATAGTCCTAATCGAAACCTCTAGATTACGTAATACTTGTTGAAGTACAGCCACACTGCCGTGAACCGAAAAACGAAATGTTATTTCATTTGATCCACCTGAAGAAGAAGTGTTGCCCTCGGTCGAACCATTACTACTAAATGATTCAACGCCAATAACAGGATCAACTTGAATAGAATCGAGCGTAAGCCCATCAATACCTGCCAGTAGTCTATTTTGTAGCGAAGCTCCAAGTGCAAGTGAGTTTGCGTCTGACGGTAACGCATCTAATATCACCTGTATTGCCTTGTCATCGGATTTAGCTTTTGAATCAATCAAAGCTTGATTAGTGTCTAATAATCTGACTTCTTTTTTTAGGTCTGCGATATTATCGTTATTGTTTTTTAATATTTCAATGGTACGATTTTTTTCAGTTAAAACTTTTTCGTTGAACAACAACATTTGTGTCAAAAATATTACCGCAACAACTGAAATACCAAGTACGATAGATACACCAGCCACCCACAAAAACATCATTCGATTTGTTTTTGTAATCAATGTACGCTTTCTGATTGTGGCGCCTATAGATTGCATGATTAATTTACCCCCGGAATATCTTTGGCTGGAGCGGTAAAGAGACTACTCGGAATTCCTCGATATGAGTCTGTTGCGTTCCCGTTAGTTTTTATTGATATAACCACATTGGTAGATTCAGGAGAAAAAAGTTCTTCGGCATAAACAAAACTTAATTTAAATCTCAAAACCTTATTTCCTGATGAGTTTTCTCCATAACTAGTATCACTTGTGTTGATGTCTGAAGCTAGAACTAGTTCTTTTTTATCAGCATTTGGTTTGTCGTCAATTTTATTGTATTTGAAAATTGCACCCTCTACTGTTTTTTTGAAAACCTCGACTGCGGCATAACTATTAGACGCTTGACCATTTATAGTGATTGTACTTGTATCGGAATCAATTGTGAGTTCGGATATCTGAACGTCATTTGGTTTTGGTGGGATAATAGCCGCCAACACATCAAAAATTCTCGAATCAATTTTTTTATTAGCGTTAAGAGAAGATATTTTTGTAAGTTGATTCTGTATTGTCAAAGTTTTATCAAGATCGCTATTCTTTAATAATTGTTCACTTCCGTCTTCGATAGCTACATTCGCGATATTCTGTCTAACAGACTGAACGGCAAATATATATACACATAAGGCCACAACTATACCAACTGCGATAATGCCAATAAGAATTGCAAACGTTATTACGGTTGAGCGAACACGTTGTGCCTTAAGCAATTCTTGCTTTATGTCGGGGACTAGGTTAATCTCTATCATTACAGATTCCTTCTTTGAGCCAGTCCGATAACGGTGGCAAACTCTGAGGCAATCGCACTAAGTTGCTGCTGGTCGGATTGAGCAACCCGTACTTTTTGCCAAGGATTGGCAATTGTAGAAATAATACCTGTTTTAGCAGTAATATATTCACTTAGCTGAGGAACTATTGCTGAAAAACCTGATAATAAAATACCGCCAACAGGGGTATTCGGATATCTAGTTTGAAAAAATTTAATAGATTTAACCAATTCACTTGTAAAATTATCGAGTGTGGCCTCGACAGAACGGTAAACTTGACCCTCTAGCCTGTCTGGGGCTAAGCCGAATTTTAATATAAATTGACGAGCTTGGTCTTCTTGGACATTCAAATTCTGAACCGCAGATTTAATTAGAGATTTCAAACCTGTTGGAATTGTACGAACTAGCCTTGGCGTATCGCCGAAGGTTAATGCCAGATTTGTTGACTGTTCACCCATATCTATTATTAATCTTGCGTCAAGAATATCTGATGGTAGAAGTGACCTAACCATTGCTATTGGATCAGGTTCAGCTGCGATCACATTGAATCCGAGGCCTTCGATAAATTCAAGTTGCTGTTCGGCATAAGTGTTGGCAGTGCTTGCAAGCAATACTTCCTGTTGTTTTGGGTCATGAAGTGATTGACCTAATGGTGCCCAATCTACCTTTGCCTCATCAATAGCCATTGGAATATATTGGTCAATCTGATATTTAATCGTGCTTTTTAACTCTGCTTCGCCCATATTAGGGACATCTATTACAGTGGTGAAGGTTTTACTTGAAGGTAGGCCAATTACAACATTTTTTTCTTTTATGCCGCTTTGACCAACTGCGGTCATTATAACTTCACCAAGACGATGCATTGCTTCATTCGAGTTGCTACTAGTAATCTTATCATCAACAGGAGCATACCCGTAATGTTGTAGGTCCCAATTATTTTGGCCAGACGGAGAAAGTTGCACTACTCTAACAGCATTGGTACCTATGTCTAATGCAAAAAAGTTGCCCAATCCGTTTAATAAAGCCATATTGTATTTTATTATACAGAAGCATTAGCACTAAAAGCAAGCTTACATTTATTCTATAGTCTAGGTGGTAGTTCAGTCGTATAGACTGTTCGGATTCGACTTTCGTTTAAAGAGCGTGATTTTGCCCAAAGATACGCATCAGCTCGTAAATTTATTATCTCTGCTGGTGCGCCAGGACTATCTACATTGGAACCAGCAGTTCTCCATAGATATAGCTTTTTAGCCATTACTGGGCCATTAAATATTAGTGTCTTATTACATTCAGAAGCTGTTATTGCTTCTCCGGTGCAAGTTTTAATTTCACCGCTAGTGCCTTTGGCTATTAACCATGCATCAACATTAGTAACGTTATTGTTAATCGTAATATTATTGGCAATTATGACAAGCTGGGGAATATCTTGAATAGTTTTCAATTCCTCATCAGAAGCATTATAAGTAATATTATTTTCTATAATTACATTTGCGGTTGGAGCATTTATTACAATCCATTTGCCCTTTGGAATATTACCAGATATTTTTAGATTATCTGTTGCAGTATAGACTATATTATTAGCTATTGTTGATAAGTCAATTGATGATGTTGATGTAATTGATGGTGTTATACCATCAATTATTGGAAAATTAGCTGCTACATCAGGAATAAATCCCGAAAGCCCATAACAGCCAGGAGCAGCACAAGTTGTTTCATCTGCGAGTATTTTTGAACCAGAATTTGAAAAACTAAGCCTACTATAGTCACCACTACTTAAACCTGTAGCGAAAGCGGAGCTAGAAGCAGTACCTCTTATTGTTCCAGTAGCAAAAATCGCATATTCTACCCAGCTACCGAACATAGTACCATTGTTATTTGAGGTACTGGTCTGAACCTTGGCGGGTGCTACACCGCCACTAAAAGCTCTTCCAACCAATAGATCACTACCCCATATTTGAACTTTGGGTTTTTTGCCTATTTTAAAACATTTCTCAGCCGAAGACGCACGACCTGCGTTATCGTGTGCAGCGGGTTCAGCATACAATATAAAACAGATTCTAGTACCAACCGGATAATTAGCAACTTCGTTGTAGGGAGACAAAGTATTTGTACCATTTGCAAATGATGCAGCGCTAGAAATCTCACCACTTTCACCAGTTGTAGTTCTTCTTGTTAAAATCCAAGTACCATCTTTAGGATTCGGATCTCCATCTTTGTCGACAAACAAATTAAGCTGAATAGAATTACCTGATTCAATAATTTCTGGGGTGGTGGTTGCCATGCTAGGTGTTAAATGCCAGCTAGGAAGAACAATAGTTGGTAAACCTTCTAGATTACCTAATGGGTTACCGCATGCTTTTTTGATAACATATCTTGCTGTAGTCCCTTTATAAAAAACATATGAGTCAAACTCACCATCACCATTATATGTCGCTATATCTTTATCATCCCAACCACCACCAGGATCCATCCTTGTGTTTATATTAGCAGAATATTCCTCTTCTTTTATAACAATATCAGGATTATTGACTTTTAACTCCCAATCAGCCACATCATCATCATTTGCCTTTATATGATGGTCCCAATTACCGTTTGCATCTGGACCACGCATTGTTTGAATAATATATGCACCAGCAAGACGAGGGGTTGTACTATCACTATTATTCATCGATTTAATTGTAGAAATTAAATCTGCTTTTGCAGCCGCCTGTGAAGACATATCCAATGATAGGCCGTCCTTTATTACCTTATGGCCGGTATCACAAAAATCCTCTCCATAAAAATAACCTACACAAATTCCCCTACCATTAGCACTGACATTATGAAATCCTACAAATAAACCAAAAATACTAAAAGATATTAATAAAGAATACAGCCATATTTTTTTCTTTTGGTGACTAATTTGATTGAGCATTTAATTAACACCCGATTCAAGTTTTTTTAGTTCGAGTTCATAGAAATCATAATCATCTTGTTCCTGCCCAATTAGGACAGGGCCATTTTTTGCTCTTTCCAGATATAATTTATAATATTTTATGGCATTTGGAATATTATTTTGATATCTCTCTTGTGTAGCGATTGATAAAGCTGTATTTTTATCAGGATATAAATTCTCTGCTTTATAAGCATATTCTAGGGCTTTCACTTTATCATTTCCACCACCATATGAGCCAGTATACATAGATTTCAGTGAATATATTTGAGCTTGATCTTTTGGATCACTGGATTTTTGAAGTTCTTCGTCTAATAAATTTTGACCGGCTTGATATCCACTCTCAGAGATTTTAGCTTCAACTTTAACAGTTAGGATATTTGAATTATCTACTAATTTATCTTTTTCTTTTATGGTTTGTACGCTTTTCTTTTGGGTAAAAAAATTATTATAAATATAATAAACGCCGAAAACTGAACAGGAAATTAATAAAATGATAATAATAATTAACCACTTCTTATTTCTTGGCTTTTTAATGTTTTGTTTTATTTGACTCACAAAATAAAATTCCTTATGATTATTTATTATAATAATAACACACCTAGGGTTACATTTTCTTCTAAAGCCTAGGTGGTAATTCAGTAGTAAAGACAGTTCGTATACGACCTTGACTTGAGGTTTGTGATTTTGCCCACAGATAAGCGTCTGCTTTCAGGTTTATTATTTCAGCTGGGTCACCGCTATGGTCATCGCTACCTGACCCACCAGTTCGCCATAGGTATAGCTTTTTAGCCATTACTGGTCCATTAATAAATAATGGCTGGTTACAGGTGCTAGCTGTTGTTGCTACACTGGTACAAGTTTTAATTTCACCAGCACCAGCCTCACCAGGAGTGCCTTTGGCAATTAACCAAGCATCTACATTAGTGACATTATCATTAATGATAATATTCTTTGCGATGATGACAAGCTGTGGGATTTCGTTAATACTATTTAATGAATCAGATGTGTAGTTTATGTTGCCTTCGATAGTAACATTAGCGGTAGGAGCGTTAATCACGATCCATTTGTTTTTTGCTATTGTTCCACCAGAGATTGTGATTGATGTTTCTGTATTTTTATAAGTTCCCTGCATACCAGAAAAGTCTGAAATTGTAGCCCCGACTGTTTTATTGTCAGTGGGGAAACTAGCAGCGACATCAGGGATGGAATTAGCCATGGCATAACAGCCTGGTGATGAACAGGTGCCAACAATACCATCATTTGCAAAACTTAATCTAGGGATGTCTGCTGGTTGAGCGGATGGTAAGCCTCCCGCAAAAGCCGAGGCAGAGGCTGTACCTCTTATTGTACCAGTAGCAAAGATGCCATATTCTACCCAACTACCGAATGTTTTATTGCCAAGGCTTGGTTTAAGTGATGTGCTGGTTTGAACGTTGGCAAGTTGGATAGTATTTTCACCAGCATCACTAAATTTCTTGCCGACTGACAGATCACCACCTAGGATTTGAACTTTGGGTCTTTTGCCAACAACATTACAAACTGGCTTAGAGTGAACCCAGTTAGTGTTTGAAATATTGTTGACATTAGAACTAGGCTGAACAGATAATGTATAACAGATTTTATCGCCTACATTTAGATCTGTGTCGTAATCGTTGTAGTTGCTAAGTGTATTAGGACCAACTATGAAAATATATGGGCTCTGAGTGGCTGGTGGCGGAGATGTGGGATTCGAACAGGTCGTTGACGGTGACTTAGTATACACATAGGTACTCTTGAAAAAATCACAGGGTGTTGTCGCAAGTGATGATTCGCCACGGTAAGCCGCTAATGGATCTGGTAATGTTAGCCCGCCACTTACAGGTAGAATAATTCTAGAAAGTGTCCATTGAGTTGATGTACTTCGGGTGTTAATAGCTTGGTTATCTGGGAAATTGTTTAGAACACTTGGCGTGACTACGATTGGCGAGCCAGCTTCAAAGACACCACTTGGTGTTAAATTGACGGATGGGATTAGGAAGTAGTTGTAAGGGATAGGCCTTACAATCGTTATCCTTACTGGACTAGAGCCGCAACCACCAGGATTATTAGTAGCTGGACAACGATATAGTTGTATGTAAATGGTCTCACATGTAGTATCAGGAGCGCAGCCTGATGTGCCATAGCCTAGACCAGTTACATCCAAAGTTGCACCTGCACTACTACCCTGGCTACTCCAATCCCATTTACTGTTTGCATCGCCACGATTAAGCACAACGGATATATCGTCCAACACCAACCTAGAATCATAATCTGAATTACTACTCTTATTAATATCTTCCGCTTTCATACCCGATCCAGCGTAACCAGTGTTATTACACTGGAAATATGACCCCCTTATAGAAACACTGACGGAAGTTGCCCCGCCATTAACCACTACATCATCTTCATAATAGCCTGACTTATTAGTGAACCAAATCGCACCATGCCTATTACTATCACCACTTCCACATTCTTTACGCGCGTCACATTCTGAATAATTATTAGGCTCTCTACTATCTCCTGAATCATAGCCTGTGCACGAATAAGCTGCCTGTACTTCATTATTTAATAAGCCAAATGATGCAAATAAACTAATCATGGGCACAACAAATATAATTAACATTATTAGTGTCTTGTCACTCATAAAATTGAGTCTCATACTATCCTCTATCACCATTTCTATTTTCTAACCTTTTAACAGCATCATCAAAAGATTTTGAATCATAAGGTGCGTTCAATTTTGAGCTCAATTTACTATTGCCCGAAGATATCGCAGCTTTAAATTTATCATAGCTCCAGCGAGCATTAACCTTATCATACATACATAGATAGTAGTTAGTCATAATAAACAGACAGTTTGTATCTTTATCATAACCTGGTTTTAACTTAATGTTATTAGCTATTTTATTAAACTGGCTTTCCAAATTATCAGTATTTCCTGAACCGATAACATCATTATAATTTTTGATAATTTCACTGTTACACACAGATACGGTCAACTTTTTTGAATTGTTCAAATCATTGTCATTATTAGATCTATTATTTGAAATGGATGAATTAATATATAAATATACTCCAACTGCACTTAATAGAATCAACGGCATAATAACACAAATAATTACCCACTTTTTTTTAAAATGATAACCTTTTGTTTTCTTTTTGCGCAGTTTACTGTTGTAACCCACAGATCATATTCCTTATGTTTTACTTGCTAACTAAATAATACCATATAATCTTATAACAACAGGTTACTATATTTATTCGTATTATTTTGATACCTCTGTTAAAATATAGACATGAGTTTATCAATTGGAATCGTCGGTTTACCAAACGTCGGTAAATCAACATTGTTTAATACCTTAACAAATGGCGACATTTTAGCTGCCAATTACCCATTCGCAACAATCGAACCGAATACTGGAATTGTCCCTGTGCCAGATGAACGTTTAGGTGAACTAGCTAAAATTTATGGCTCAACAAAGATACTACCTGCAGTTGTTACATTTGTAGATATAGCTGGACTTGTGGCTGGCGCTAGTAAGGGCGAAGGCCTTGGTAATAAATTCCTGGCAAATATCCGTCAATGTGATGCAATTGTACATATTGTACGGGCTTTTCATGATGATAGTGTAATTCACGTATCAGATAAAATTGAACCGATTAATGACATAGAGATCATTAACACTGAATTAATCATGGCTGATATTCAAACGATTGAAGCACGCCTGTTGAAGGCTCAAAAAGACGCCAAAGCTAACCCAAAACTAAAAACAGTCGTTGATTATTTAAACGAATTATTAATTCAATTAAAGTCTGGCACTCCACTATCATCGATTGCTAATTTAAATCAAGAATTGATATTTGACTTACATTTATTGACCGCCAAACCTGTGATTTATGTGTTAAATGTTGATGAAGAAACGCTAATAAATGATGCTGAAAAAGCAGAACTAACTAAATTAGTTTCACCAGCCCGAACAATATTTGTATGCGCTAAATTAGAAGACGAATTGAAGGGTTTAACCACTGAAGATTCGGCTGAATTACTAGAAAGTTACGGTGTTAAAGAAACTGGACTGCTGCAATTAATCCATGCCGCATATGACATATTAGGCCTACAAAGTTACTTAACAGCAGGACCAAAAGAGATCCGAGCATGGACGATTAAAAAGGGTGACACTGCCCCACAGGCAGCTGGTGTAATTCATACTGATTTTGAACGTGGTTTTATTGCCGCTCAAGTCGTTGATTATGATGATTTAATTACCGCTGGTTCAGAAGTTGCAGCAAAAAGTGCTGGTAAAATGCGAACTGAGGGTAAAGATTATGTCATGCGTCCTGGTGACGTGGTTGAATTCAGATTTAATGTTTAAAGCCCTAATCGACTATTTAATAAGTGGCTTTAATAAATAGAAACGTTCCTGATTGCCTTTTGCACCTGCCACATCACTATCGCGTTTATCAGTTATAACAAAATATTGACGTGACCAATCTTCAAAATCACGCAATATCTGACGGCGTATTGAATCGTTTTTAATGATTCCTTTATTTGTTTGGTCTTTACCTGCTTCGAATTGAGGTTTGACCATCGCAACAATCTGAGTATTAACATCGGATAAATGGTTATATACGTGTGGCAGAATATCACGAAGACTAATGAATGACACGTCAATAACGATAATACCTGGTTTTTCCTTCATTATAAAATCACGAATATCAGTTTTTTCATGCAATTCGATTCGCTTATTGCGTCGCAGACTTGGATGTAACTGATCGGTTCCAACATCAACTGCATAAACCTTTTTTGCGCCGTTTTTCAATGAATAATCCGTAAAACCACCCGTACTACTTCCGACATCTAAAACAATTTTATTCTTAAAATCAAGTTTTAATATATCAGCGACAGAGGCTATTTTTAGACCTGCCCGACTAACATATTGGACATCGGCCATTAATTTGATATCAGCATTAGGACCAACAAAATGACCTGACTTATTAATAACCCGTCCATCGACTGTAACTTTGCCAAGTTTTATCCAACTCTCGGACTGAGAGCGACTGGTAGATAAACCGCGTTTAGTTAGCGCAATATCAAGTCGTAATTTTGTCATATTAGATTAAACCTTTTTGCGTTCGCGATAATCACCAGTTGTCGTATCGACAGATATGATATCACCAGTTTTGATAAAAGCCGGTACTTTAACTACCAAGCCAGTCTCTAGAGTCGCATCTTTTAATACGCTACTGCTAGTGTCGCCTTTTACAACATTTTCAGTGTATATAACTTCCAAGTAAATATTCTTTGGCAACTCAACATTAATAATATTGCCATTAAATGACTGTAAAGTTAGATTTTCACCTTCTTTTAGATAACCCGCGGAACCCTCAATTATATCTGCGGCTAGTTGAAACTGTTCAAACGTTTCAGGATCCATAAAATGAAAATCTAATCCGTCAGTATATAGATACTGGACTGTTCGATTTGTCACCTCTGCTTCGTCAATCTTCTCTTGACCTTTAAAAGTCTTTGGGATGACGCTGCCGTCAATTAAATTCTTGATTTTAACATTTACAATACTACCGCCACGACCCATAACTTTTTGGTTATAGTCAACAACTTTAAAAGGTTTGCCGTCAATAGCAACGACAATACCTTTTTTTAAATCAGTTGGCTGATAAGCCACAGGTCTATCCCTGAGTTACAAATGGTAATAGTGCAAGATGACGGGCACGTTTAATAGCTACAGCTAACTGACGTTGCTGTTTAGCGCTAAGGCCAGTTTTACCGATTTGCTTGATTTGACCATAAATATCGACAAATCGTTGCAATGTCTTCACATCTTTGTAATCAAAATATACTGGTGTATCTTTTTTAAATCTTTTAATTGTCATATCTTACTCCTAATATTCCTAGAAAGGAATCTCGCTTAAATCAATTGGTTTATCGTCGATGTCTTCAATAACAACATCTTCACTTTTTTTACTTTTGCTCGCACTAGAAGAACTACTTGATTGACCCGAGCCAGCACCGTCACTAGGACCGTCCAAAAAGGTCACATCACTAGCTGTTACTTCGATTCTGCTTTGTTTTTTGCCTGATTCCTTGTCGTCCCATCTATCTTGGCGAAGACGTCCCTGAACAAGAACTCTACGACCTTTTGATAGATATTGCATAACTAATTCACCTAGTTTTTCCCAGGCATTAATATTGAAGAAATCGGCAGTATCATCTTGACCACCACGATCGACAGCAATACTGAAACTAACAATTATCTTGCCAGTACTAGTAGTTCGCTGTTCAGGATCACGAGTTAGTCGACCCATTAATATGACTTGGTTTACGCTTTTTGCCATTTTTTACTCCTCTTCATTCGCGTCATCAGATGATTTCGCACTTACTTTTGCTTCTTCAAGGGCTTTGCGACCCTTTACGTCAACAGTGACAAGTAGATAACGTAATACTTCATCTGTGATGTTAAATATATTACTAATTTTTAGTGGAGCATCGGCAGGTAGATTTATGTCAAAATACGCATAAACCGCAAAATCCTCATTTTTAATTCGATATGCTAGTTTCTTTTTGCCCCAGATGTCTTCTTTTATAATTTTTCCACCAGCAGACGTGATGATATCACGCACTTTTAAAAGTGGCGTTTCTATGTCGACCTCTAGGTCGGGATGAATCAAAATGGTTAATTCATATTCTTTCATATTAGATTTCCTCCTCTGGAATCCTTATGGATGCTTGCATCTAATGTACAAGCCGAGTTATTAACACCTTAAATTATAACATAATACCGAACAATTAACTATAGTTCGTCGTCAGCTTCATCGTATTGACCAATTTCGTCAAAACTACTAATCATAACTTTTCTTGCCCTTGAGCCATCGGCAGGACCAATGATGCCCTGATCCTCCATATTATCAATAATTCTGGCAGCTCTGGCGTAACCTATGCGTAAATGCCTTTGAAGAGCACTAGCGCTAGCTTTACCGCTATCGATAACTATTTGAACTGCTTCTTTATATAGGTCATCATCACTACTACTGTCAAAATCCATTATAACTCCGCCCTTACCGTTTAGATTAACAGGTTGGCTAACGACATCGTCGTTATATTGTGGGGGTGATTGCATACGCAGATGGTCCATTACACTGTGTACTTCACTGTCTGTAACCCACGCTCCCTGGACACGTGACATCCGGGCCATATTAGTAGTGCTAAGCAACATATCGCCATGACCAAGTAGTTTCTCGGCACCACGATCATCTAATATGATGCGACTTTCCAATTGATTCGATACAGTAAAGGCGATCTTTGCGGGAATATTTGCCTTAATTAGACCCGTGATAACATCTTTCCTTGGACTTTGGGTGGCTACTACTAGATGTATACCAGCAGCGCGACCTTTCTGAGCTAAACGAATAATTAAACCCTCTAGGTCCTTTGGAGCTTCTACTTTCAAGTCACTCAACTCATCAATTACAATCACGATATATGGCATAGCTCCATTTTCATGATCTTGAGGATTGCCTTCATCATCATTAACAGAAATCTTTCGTCCTTTTGAGCGTATCTCGTTGTTGTAGTCACCAATAGTTTTAGCTTTACTCTTTTTAAGAAGTGCATAGCGTCTATCCATCTCTAGAACTGACCATTTCAAAGCACTAATTGTTTTAGCCGTATCTCCTGCGATCACTGGTGTTATCAGATGTGGTATATCTTCGTATGCCGTCATTTCAACCTGTTTTGGATCAATGAGAATCAATTTAAGTTCACTAGGGCTATTGTGATAAAGCAGACTTGTTAGAAGCGTGTTAATCATGACTGACTTTCCTGCTTTTGTCTGACCAGCAATCAAAAGGTGTGGCATTTCGTTAAGCTCGCCAATGACAACTTTACCGGATATATCCTGACCAATGGCGAATGTTAATGGCTCGACTTTATTTTTCCAAGCCTTACTAGAAAGAATAGAATATAGACGAACATCAGCACCTTTTTGGTTCGGAACTTCAATTCCAACAGCTTTTTGTCCTGGAATTGGAGCTTCAATCCGTAGGTGTGAAGCACCTAACCCAAGGGCAAGGTTATTTTCCAGCTGTGTTATACGAGACAATTTTATACCGCTCTGTGGCTGAAGAGTAAACTGAGTTACCCTAGGGCCAGTATTTGCACCTTCCATTTTGACATCAATATCAAACTCACTAAGTGTTTCTTTAATAATACGAGCGTTGCCTTGTATATCACCAGCATCAGCAGGCGTTTGTTGTTTTTCTAGTAGATCTAGACTTGGGAATTTCCAGTTTGGGTCACCTACGGTAACTAGGGCTGTACTTTCTTCACCTGATTTAGAAGGGAAACCAGATAGTTTTGATTTTCTCTTGTCACTAGCATCAACAATCGGAACACTGGCTGTTGTAGTAAAATCTCCCATTGAATTATCACTAGGTTTATCCAAAGCTGCGGCGTTACGCATTACTTTTACATTAGCCTCTTGGTCATCGGTATCTCGACGGCTCAAGCTCCATATTTTTTTAATTACAGAAAGTGGCGTTAAACGTAAGATATATAATAATGTTATTAATATCAACAAGGTATATAAAAATGCCGCAATAGTTGGATTAACTAGCATTAACATACCTTTATTAATAAGATCACCAACGAAACCACCTGTTGTTGCCCCGTTGTCTTTTTTCAATAAACCGAATAATGCCGAAAACCAAATAATAGCCGATGCAGTTGCTAACTTCATAACTAATGGTAGACGGTTATCTTCCGATCTGAATATCTCTATTGCTATATATATAAATAAAGCTGGAACAATATAGACTGAATAGCCAATAGTATTTAATGTGTACTTGTATATTTGTAACAAGACAGGTCCGCCCGCATTAAACCAAGCGGCGATATATAGTAAAGATATGGCAATCAAACATACCGCACCAACCTGTGACCAAAAACCATTTGGTAAATCATGTTGAGGAGTCGTTTTTACTGACCTTTTTTTTCGAAATAGTTTTTTCTTTTTTGCCATAATCTATCCTATTATATGCGCTTTTGGCTTTATTTCATATACATATTATAGCAAAATTTACTACATTTTGCAAGCGGTATGTTTTTAATAGCTGTGACGATTAGTTTTAGGTTGATTCTGAGAAGGATTTACAGCAGGATTGTTATTAGACGAAAATTCTTTAGAATTTTGTCGTCCTTGGACTTGTGCCGTCTCAGGATTTGAAACATTTGCATTTGACTGCGACTGGCTTCTTCCGTTGTTTGAACTGCCACCAACTTCATTAATCACTGGTATTACAATTGGCGTACGTCTAGTTTGATCATAAAGAATATGTGTGATTTCCTCTTTGATTTCCTTTTTAATTACATCAAGATCGACATGTTTTCCTACAAAAGAACGCGCCACTTTTTGCTTAAGATATTGACGAATCATACCCATTAATTCTTCACTATCACGCAGGTATATGAAACCACGGCTGATAATATCTGGACTTGTCATTAAACGACCACTACCTCTTTGCACAGTCAGAACAACTACAAACATTCCTTCTGAAGCCATGTGGATACGATCTTTTAGAACAACTTCGGAAACTATTGCACCACTATCGTCATACATGATACCGCCAACTGGAAATCTACCGGCTTTTTTGGCGCCTTCGGTTGTTATTTCAATTATGTCACCACTATCACAAACAAATATATTTTCTCTCTTTAATCCGCACATATTCTCTGCAATTCCAGCATTATGGACTAACATATGAAATTCACCATGTATTGGCATGTAATATGTTGGGTTAAGAGCCGAGATTAATTTGGCGTGATCTGAATAATATGCATGTCCTGATAGGTGAAGTGGGCCGATATTTGTAAGGTGAGTTTTTCCGTTTTGGACAACATCACTACCTTCACGCATAAGTCCATCAACTGTTCTAGTAACAAACTTTTCATTACCAGGAATTGGGTTTGAACTAAATACAATGACATCAGAATTTTTAATTTTTATAAACTTATGACTACCACTCGCCATTCGATTAAGAACAGCATTAAATTCACCCTGTGAGCCAGTACAAATAATTGTAACTTTGCTGTCAGGTAATTTTACCAGGTCTTCCATTTTGACTACTACGTCTTTTGGAACTTTCAAGATACCAGTTCGAAGTGCAACCTCTAAATTCTGAATCATGCTATATCCGGCAAATGCTACTTTTCGATCGAATTTTTTGGCTTCATCTAAAATTAGTTGCATACGATATATATGGCTACTAAAACAGCTCAGAATCAAGCGACTATTTGGGTATTTAGTCATTACTTGACCAATACTTTCTTGAATATCGAATTCCCCATGCATATGAGTGCCGTCAACTTCTGCGTTGGTTGATTCATTCATAAATAACAAAATGCCTTCTGTTGTAGCAATTTCAGTTAGGCGTTCTATGTCAAACTTTTTTCCATCAACAGGTGAATCTTCAAAACGCCAGTCACCACTATGAACAACAACTCCTAAAGGAGTACGAATAACAATAGCGGCACAATCAGGTGTTGAGTGCGGCACACGAATAAATTCTATGCTAAAATTATCACCTATTTGAACACGTTCATGTGTATCTGGGTTAACCTCATTATATTGAGGTTCATAATCGTCAAGTGATTCTTCCATTGTTCGTTGAATCATTCCAATTGTAAACTTTGTTGCATATACTGGTGCAGGAATTTTATGACCAATATGACGATATGCGCCAATATGATCTAAATGAGCATGAGTAAAAATATGAGCACGAATTTTATGCTTGTTTTCCTCTAGATATGTTATATCTGGCGTAATGTAATTTATGCCAGGATAATCAGCTCCTGGAAACAAGAAGCCGCAATCAATCACGATAATATCATTATCATATTCAATTGCCATCATGTTTTTTCCAATACCCATTTCACCTAAACCACCGACTGGCATTATCTTGAGCTTTGGACTATTAGAATATGGCTGTTTTTTCTGATCAACCGGGCTAAATTGCCTGCCATCATAGCCGTTATATACTGATTTATTAACTGGAATATTAATAACATGCTGACTTGCACGTTGATTGACATTCTCACTAGTACGGCGTTGAGCACGATAGGCCTCACCTTTTCTAGTAGTAGTATTATTTAATACTGTGTTATTTGATTTTTGGCGAACCTGTTGATTCGGCCGTTTGTTTGGATCGTCCCCTTGGACATTCGCGAGTCTTTGTTGACCCATATTATTTATTCTCCTTCTCTTTTTTTAGAGTATCTATTATTTTTGGTAACTTTTTAAAATCTTCGATTAGCGTAGACCTCATACCGCCGTTATAAAGCGCGGCTGCAGGGTGATACAAAGGTACAACTATTATATTTCCTTCTCCGAAATTAATTTGCTTTGGTTGACCATGAACCACACTAATCTTCTGTCCAGGCAAAAAGTATTCCATGCTGTGCCTACCCAATGTCACGACAATTTGAGGTCGTATCACATCCAGTTGACGCACCAAGTATGGCCAAAAAGCAGTCTTCTCATCTGGTAATGGATCACGATTATTAGGTGGACGGTATTTAACAATGTTAGTTATATATACATCGGATCTATTAATATCTGCACCTGCTAACATTTCATTTAAAAATTTACCAGCCGCTCCCATAAATGGCAATCCAGATAAATCCTCTTGTTTGCCTGGCGCTTCACCGATTAAGACGATATCGGCATTAATATTACCATCACCCATAACAAGGTTCATGGCTTCTTGAGCCAAATCCGGGCAGATATTATTTATTACAATATCTGCCTTAATTTGTTCAAGAAGCTTTTGTTTCTTATTTATCATACTTTATTACAAGATCGCGATCAGTTATAAATATATTAGCACTAATCTGTTTATTTTACAAGCTTAAGCATTTTTTATAGTCAAGCTAATACGTCCACGTTCATCGATTCCCAACACTTTAACTTTTACAATTTGACCCTCTTTTAAGACGTCAGTAACATTTTCAACTCTCTCATTGGAAAGTTCGCTGATATGAACCATACCATCAATTCCAGGCATAATATTAACAAAAGCCCCAAAATCTTTGATACTGACAACTTTTCCTTCGTAAACTGTACCCACTTCTGGTTCTTCGGTTAAACTTTTGATCCAATTTATTGCACTTTCAATAGCGTTTTTGTCTACCGCAGCGACTGTTATCAGACCATCTTCGGCAATATCAATTTGTGCACCTGTTTCGGATGTAATTTTTTTAATAACATCGCCACCTTTTCCAATAACTGCACCAATCTTATCAGGATTTATCTGAATGACTTCGACACGTGGCGCATAGGGACTTAGAGTTATCCGTGGAGCAGGTATCGTACTAAGCATGTGCTTTAAAATGAAGATGCGACCAGTTTTTGATTTTGTCAAAGCATCACGAAGTGTGCTGACTGGCAAACCATGAACTTTCATATCCATCTGTATAGCCGTAATGCCGTTTTCGGTACCAGTTACTTTGAAATCCATATCACCAGCAAAATCTTCGGCATCAGCAATATCACTTAGAACATAGGAATCATCACCATCAACCATTAGACCCATAGCAATACCAGATACAGGAGCCTTTAATGGCACACCTGCATCCATTAGTGCTAAACAACTACTACATGTAGCGGCCATTGATGTTGACCCGTTTTGGCTCATTATTTCAGTTACGCTTCGAATTGTATATGGAAAATCCTCTTTTGCGGGTAATACTGGCGCTAACGCCCTTTCAGCAAGATAGCCATGCCCAATTTCACGTCGCCCTGGTCCACTTAGTCTTCGAACTTCACCAACAGTAAAGCCAGGTGCGTTATAGTGATGCATATATAGACGTTCACCGTCACTAATTTCCATAGTATCAACTAATTGAGCAAAACTGAGTGGCGCTAATGTGACAATATTTAATGCTTGAGTTAGTCCACGAGTAAATATACTTGAACCGTGAGTACGTGGCAGAACTCCAACTTCTGAAGAAAGTTGACGCACTTCATCTAATTTGCGACCGTCTGGACGAATGTTATGTTCAATTATACCCTGACGAACATCTTTGTGTAATGCGCTAGTGAACGCTTCGTCGTATTCATCATGAAGCTCTTCGTATTTTTCTACTCCAAAATTTTCACGCATTTTATCATGAAATTCCCAACGCAATGCGGAAACAAGTTCATTTCTTTCAGGGTATGGTTTTCTAATAGCAGCACCGAACTCATCACCAACCCATTTATCTACAACAGACTGCACATCATCTTTTGGTAAAACTAGTTCAAACACTTGAGGAACAGGCGCAACTCTACTTGCTAACTCACTCTGTAGTTTAATTGCTGGTTGGTATGCGTTAAAAGCCCACTCTAAAGCTTCAGCGATGACTTCTTCACTGACTTCCTTGGCTGCTGCTTCAACCATAGTTATTCCACCCTTAATTCCAGCAACTACTAGATCAAGATCACTGTCTTCACGTTCTTTTGGTGATAGAAAGGCTTTAAATTCGCCGTTAACCCTACCAACACGAAGACCAGCCACTGGACCATCGAATGGCGCACCGGTTAGCATTAATGCGGCACTTGAGGCAATCATAGCAATCGAATCAGGTCGGAAATTAGGATCAAGCGAAAGAACACTTGATACTACTTGGACTTCTTGACGATAACCTTTTGGGAACAGTGGTCGGATTGGACGATCAATTAAGCGACCAATCAATATTGCCTCGTCGCTAGGGCGGCCTTCACGTTTGATAAAACGACTGCCAGAAATCTTGCCAGCTGCATAGAATTTTTCTTCATAATCAATACTAAGGGGAAAATAGTCTAGTACAACTGGTCGACTACCGACCATTGCGGTACCGAGTACTACGGTATCACCGTAAGTGACTAGTACGCTAGCTGTGGCTCGGAAACCAACTCGATTTACTTCTAATGTTAGTGGTTTACCACAAAAATCTGTGGTAACAGAAAAAATTTCTTTACCGTTAGGGTTGATAGTAGACATTAATGTCCTCCTTTTTTAGTCGCTCGCCTTATTTTAAACTTATGGCGAATAAGTAACGGGTACAGAAATTCGTTTCAACAAATTACTCTATCCACCACTTCTCCGCCCTGGCGTGTGATGTACTTATTGTATCATATCTTTAGCGACCACCGCCACCACCACCGCCACCACCACCGCCAGACGAACCGCCACCACCAGAACCGCTACTTGAACTAGAAGAACTCGAGTCACTGTAACTAGTGAAACTACCAACAGAAGATGCAAATGAGCTAGCATCAAACGTACCAGTACCGCTATACCATAAAGGTGAAGTCTGGGTAGCTTCATAGTAAAGACCTAACTGCTTTAACCATTCAGTTTCTTGACCAAATAGTACAGCATAAGGTAAGACTCGTTCATATAGAACTACCATTTTAGAGTTATCATCTGTATTAATTGTTATTTTTTCAGCTCCACTTGGGCTCTGTAAAAATTTCAAGCGATCAATCTCTGCAAGCCCGATGTATAATTTCAAGCCCTGTAGATAATCGTATAACTCGCGACCCTTGGCTGTGAGTGGTTTTAATATGCCGATACTAGCAGCTAATACTAATAATGGTACAAATAGTACAAAACTAACTATAAAAATAATCGGGATATTTGTGGCGTCGTTAACAATAATAGACATAGTTGCAGCAGAAAATAATAGTAAAAATACCGAGCTAATTAATATAGTCTGGATGATTTGCTGGTAGGTAAGCTTTAGTCTGTACCCCTGTTCTATTGATTCTTTGTTTATTGATTTAAACAGCTTGCCCATAGATTTTGTTTTGGCGTAATTAACTTCGCTAATTTCATATTTACTACCCATCTGCCTTGTGCCGAATAGTATGTCGATGAAGCTTAGTTCATCTTTATTAAGACCCTCTATATTGATAATTTCAAGTGAGTAACTTGTAGTTTCAAAAAATAAAACTTTTTTAATCGATTCAATAATCTTGATCTTGTGTCTGACTGCTAGATCTAATATCTGTGCAGTCGAAGAGCTACTAGAACGACTACATACTTCTGCAGCCAACAAGACAGATATATTCTTTGGTGGTAAATACTCGGCAATAATAATACCTCTGCCTGGATTATTTCTACCGAATTTAATCTTGATATAAATTGCAATCATCATAAATAATACGGCGATTAAAACTAAAGAATATGGAATAATATCAGCTACCGTCAATTGATAGCCGATGAATGTTTTTGGTTTAAAACTCAAGTTAAGTGTCAGATTCTCGCCAGATGACAATAGTCCACCCGATTTAAAGGCTATGACTTTATTTTTAACATCATATTTACTACTACATCCCGTTTTTGATCCTGCTATACCCTTATAACAAGAAATAGCCCCGGTAAAATCACTAGAAATTGAAGCACTTAAATGCACACGGACGCTTAGATTATCAAAACTCTGGCTCCATCCGGTTCCATTAGTATCCCAATAAAATTCTTGATGATTTCCGAAATCTTTTGTTACATCGCGTAACGTATAAGTAAATACATACCGTTGCGTACCATTAACATAATCGTCGGTGCCAGTTGAAACAACCGTAAAATTTGGTTCACTTCTTTGTTCAAAAATAGGTTCCGTTTGGCCGTTTCTTGTCAAAGATAATAATTTAAACGACAACGAGTGACCGTCATAATATCGTGGGATAGCTCGTTCAATACCTTTATTTTGATCTATATTTACAAATTCAGCAGTTAAAGTCTCTACTACTCTTAAGGTTGAACGACCCTCGCTATCTTTTGATAGATAGTAGTCAGCATCAAATGAGCTAAAGCTAAAATCATTAACATCTGCACTTGCACGACTAGGAATGACTCCGACAAAAACTAATGAAATAATTAAGGCGAGGATTATACCTGTGCACACGTTCTTCATGGGTATATTATAGCAAGTTTAAATAAAAAACTTCGCAATTTATTTGCGAAGTTTCAGTGTTGCGACGGTCTTTTTGTAACCATCAAAATCTTTAGACTCTAAATATTTAAACAATTTTTTGCGCCTACCTACCATTTGGATTAGACCTCGACGTGCCATGTGATCACCTTTATTAATCTTTAGGTGCTCGGTAATTTCTTTTATACGAGTCGTTAATACTGACGCTTGGGCTTGTGGGCTACCAACGTCATTTTTGTGAGTTTGAGTCAAAGCAAATGCTTTGGCCTTGTTATCTGCAGTAATCATTAAGTGTACATTGTAGCAAAGTTTTGCACAGGTTTCAACACCTTAATAAATATTTCCGTAATCAGATAATTCTTTTGAATCCTCAATTCGCCATGTTCCAATTTTTGTTCTACGTAACTGACTACAATATGCGCCTATTCCAAGTTCCCTACCAATGTCCTCGGCAAGACTACGGATGTAAGTACCACTTGAAACTTTTGTTTTTATCAAAATTTCTGGATAAGAATAGTTTATTACCTCTAGATTATAGACTGTTACCTTACGTTCGGGCATTTCTATTTTTTCACCACCGCGGGCTAGTTTGTAAGCTCGCTGTCCATTTATTTTTATGGCACTAAATATTGGTGGACGTTGAACAATTTTGCCAATAAATTTACTCGTTGCCTTTTTTATATCTGTTTCTTCAGGAACCACTGTCGAGACATCAGTCATTTCACCTTCGGGATCACCCGTTGAACTAGTTTGTCCAAGACGAATTGTAGCTTCATATACTTTATCTAATTTGCTATACGAACTAGCATTCTTACATTCATTACCTATAACTAATATCAAAAGGCCTGTTGCAAAAGGGTCAAGAGTGCCTGTGTGGCCTACTTTTATTTTTTTACCGGATTTTTGCGAAAGAATTCGTCTGATTCGAGCAACAACACCGAAACTAGTCATACCACTAGGTTTATCGATTAGTATCGTCTTTTCATTTTCCATATCGATTAGTATAACAGTCTATCTAATAAAAATTAGAAAAAATTGTCGTATAAAAATAAATTAACCTGGTATTTTAAATTGACTTGGATCATCCGTTAGTGGCTTCAATGGCTGAATAGTCTTGACTGTCGGATAAGGAACGTTTAATTTTGGCAATGAAGATGGTGGTGGCAAAGTTGAAAAATCAGGCATCGGTGGTGGCATCGGCATACCAACTAGTGATGGCGCAGGTGATGCTGGAGTTTCAGAAAATATGTCGACCGCTTTTGTGTCTTCGGGTTGAACGTAGCTATTTATTGGATTGCCTACATTCTGATCCGCGTTACCAAGGTATGTATGGGAAAGAATCGTCTTATTTTGTTGATCTTCAAGTTCACGACGTGCGTCTTCGGCCGCCTGATCTGATGTAGCATTTAATATTCCACCTAGTAGTGGCTCTTCCGCCTCACCTGACCTAACGCTTGATGTAGGTTGTGACAAATCACCGTTAGAATATGTGGTCGGAATAGTTGTAGATTGCAAAGGCACGGTTTCAGCCTGCTTTGATGGCGCTTCCATAGACACAGGTTCTTCTTCTACCATGTCAGAATTATGAACGATTTTCAAACTATCAGGAGGAAGGGTCGACTGCTCTACTATTGGTTCAGGTAAAACTTCCACGATAGGTGAAGGTTCCGAAACTGAATCATTAGAACTTACTGATTCCGAGATAGAACTGACTGGTAACGCATTTATCTCGTGTGACTCTTGGAGTTTTGCAGCTATTAACTGCTGATCAGCACCTGCCGCCATCAACTGTGCTGCAACAGCCATAACCTTAGATGATGTATGTGTATTGCTAAATCTTTCAGTTGCCGAGACTATACCTGTCAGTAATGCTGTTGAGATTTGTTTATCTAGAAGTGTAGTGTCAGATTTTAAATCATCACTTAAATTTGCAACCATTTCACATAAACTACTGGCAGTCTCATTTCGCCAATCCATACTACCTAATTGACTTGATTGTTCTCCGGCGCTAAGAGTGGCAACAGTTACATTAAGTAATATCTGACTTTGCGATGCTAGTGCGGTGTCAAGATGTTCTTGATTCGCAACACCTAAAGCCAATACTAACTCGATATTATAATCACCTTGACTGAACTCTAGATCTTCGCCAGATATTGTAGTTCTATATGGTGTAATAAAAATCTTCACTAGATCACCATCTACTTTATATCGAAGATGATCGGCCTTTTCCTTATCCAAAGCAATAATGAAATCACGTAAACTATCAGCCTTATCTTCAAACACCTTATCAGGATCTAGGAATGTAATTGCCGGAGGTATCGAACCACTAAAAACAGCGGTGGCATGTTTTCCTAACTTATTTAATAAAGCGGTTAGACCTAATGCTGCAGACAACTCATCAACTGTAGGATCTTTACTGACAGCAATTAAAATATTTACGGCACTTTTTATCTTGTCAACGATTTGCTGTCTTACCTTATTGTCGGAATCATTCATGTGGTGTTTTCCTGGTTTTTGTATTACCTAGATTTTGATGTAACTATACCATAAGTAATTTGTCGGCGTCAATATATATTCACCACTTTACAACTGATTAGTTTTGCTTTATAATCACTTGTTGATTGTAAATATTATTTTAAAGAGGTAAAAATCTAGCATGCCAATCATCAAATCCGCTATAAAACGGGCGAAACAAACCATCAAACGACGTGAACGAAACGTTGGTATTAAACACGACATCAAAGAAGCAACCAAAGCTTTTATTGCTAAACCTACAGCGAAAAACCTAAGTGCCGCTCAAAGTGAGCTAGACACCGCTGTTAAAAAGGGTTTACTAAAGAAAAATACCGTCGCGCGACGTAAATCACAACTACACACTATTGCGAAAAATGCTGGTGTAAAACTAGTTTCCGGAACTAAGAAAGTAGCTACAAAAACTACTACTAAAAAGGTTTCTACTAAATCAGTCGTAAAACCTGCAGTTAAAAAAGCTGCCCCATCAAAGAAACTAGCAACAAAGACTGTCGCAACCAAAGCAACTACAACAAAAAAACCAGTTTCAAAAAAAGTTAAAAAATAACCTTTTAGATATAAATTAATAGATAAAATTCAGTCGTTTTTATAGTTTTATTAATTCTGACTTTTTAAATAAATTATTGCTTATTTCTATAGTTATTAAATCCACTTTTCTATCATCAGGGTTGACGAAACTCACCCAGCCCTCTGAAATATCACCAGGCTGAAAAGTTATGTATGAACTTTTTAAATCACCACCCATCTCTTGTGCACCATCTTTTTTAAAATCTTGAAGAATCTTACCATTTTGATCTTTTATTTTTATAGAGCCTAATAAATCACCATAAATGTAGTATTCACTATCGTCAAGGTTATTCTCTACAGAAACATATAATTTTATTTTTTCTTTTGAAGACTCTAGTTTTCCTATCTTTAAAACAACTCCTTCGTTATCTGTGTTGGCCAACTCTTTGTTTATTTCAAATGACCCAACTTTGATGCCTTTATACACCAAAAACGTGTTAACTGCCCAGAAACTAGTTGTTATAAATATTAAGGCTGCAGAAATGATAATTGCTATCTTGATAGCTTTTTTCTTATTAAAAGGTTTCTTTGAAGAAACCTGAAACGATTGATCATTAGAATTATTTTGTTGCTGAATCGGATATTGACTTGATTTTGCAAAATTTATTTCATTTTCAGAATAACCAGCAGATTTTAATTGAACTATCAAATCTGCTTCGGGAAATTTATTTGCATATGAACTAATATAATCCTTGATTGTCTTTATGCGTTGTTCATCCATCATAACTACTACCCATTAATAATACACTTATGATTATAGCACCTACTGTTAGGATTACTTGATATTTGAAACTTTTGTTAAGGCACGTTCAATCAACAACCAGGGTTCTGCCTTTGACAGTTTCATGTCATCGTCAAGCTCGATGAATATTGCGACAATTTTTGATACACCCGCTTTACCAAGTCTATTCGCAATAGTTGTAAGTTTTGTAACTACATATGGATGAAGCCCAAAATCATGAACAATATTATCAGTTTTTGATGAAGATATAATCACAGCTAATTGAAAAGATTGGGAGAATAATAAAGCAGCAAGTTGATAAACATCTTGTGTCTGTTCGAGTGTATGTAATATCAGTGAGATTGTTTTTGTGTCACCACGTAGTGCTGTCTCGAACAAATTAAACACATTTTCTATTGGGTTCGGTTCAATTAAATTTTTAATACTATCAACAGTGATTACGTCTATTAAAGATAGTTTTTCTAAAGAATAGAAAAGCTGCCACTGATCAACACCAACCCATTGTACTAAAAATTGAACACATTTTTTATCAATTTTTACACCAGTATTTTCTGATTGGTCAGCTACCCATTTTTCAGCCCTTGAGGTATCTCGATCAGACCATGGCAAAAATTCACGAACATCAGCTATTTTCTTCAAAGTTTTAAATGTAGTGGTCCGTTTGTCTGGTTTTGATTCGACTAAAACTAGGTGAATATCGTCTGAGACTCTAGGTAACCAATCACTGATAACGGACCAAACTAATTTATTCTCACATAATTCTTTAATCACCACCAATCGTGAATCGGCAAACAAGCTAGCTCCCATCAAAATATCTGGTATCTGAGATGTTTGCAAATCAGACCCATTTATTCTTTCAACTTCACCATCGAAGTCTTTAATAATCATGCTCAAAGCCTGATCAATTTCAAATGAATTTTCACCTACCAAAAGAGTAATCATTGCTTTTATTATACTCTATAATCGCTGACACTTGGGGCAAATATGTGTACCACGACTTGCGACTTTTATTTTAATGATTTCTGTTCCACACCTAGGACAAGGAAGTCCCTCTTGACGAAAAACCCGTGCAAAATCCATATAACTCCCCTTTTTGCCCTCGGCATTTACATAATTACGGTTAGTACTACCGCCTTTTTCGATTGATAAATTCATAACATATCGGACTTCATTAAATAAATGCTTAAATTTAGAAAATGATAAATCACCTACGATTTTTGCTGGATGTATCTTAGCACCCCAAAGCGATTCGTCGGCATATATATTACCAACGCCAGCAATAACCGTCTGATCAAGTATAGCCGCCTTTATAGTGGTTCTGGACCGTCTTTTAAAGCGCTCGGCAAACTGCAGGGCAGTAAAATCATCGTCTAGTGGTTCTGGACCTACTTTTTTCATAAAATCAATATTTGGTACTTCAGGTGTTGGGACTAAACGCACCCAACCGAATTTTCGTTGATCATTAAAAAATAAATATGATCCATCGCCAAAATCAAAGGTTACCCTAGTGGATTTGTCTGGCAGCAGACCAATGAGACTGTCGTTTGGATGACCCGCACCAAATCGATTAGCTTTTGTAACAAATACTAACTGTCCAGTCATCTTTAAATGTATAACTAATGTATAATTTGTCGACAAATCGATTAGTAGTACTTTTGCACGACGACGGACACAGGTGATTTTTGCGTTAATAATAAAGCTTCTAACATCAACCTGAGAATTCGGGAAACTCTTCGGGTTATCTGATTTAACAGATGTAATCTTACGTCCAATTATCAGTTTATTAAGCCCACGCTTTACGGTTTCGACTTCTGGCAATTCAGGCACGATTTGAACCCAGTAAGTTCTCGAGTTCGGACATAGCCTGATTAATAGATATAAATTGAATGCCCTGCATACCCGCATTCTTGGCGCCTTCGATGTTTAAAGGCATATCGTCAATCATAATACATTCGTTAGTCATAACACCTAAACGGTTGGCTATATATTCATAAATTGCAATCTCTGGTTTAATCATGCCGATTTCATAAGATAACACAACTTCGTCAAATAAATTACTCTGTTCTGCGACTGGTAAAAAATCTTCAAAAAAGCCACGCCCAACATTACTTAGCATGCCGACTTTATAATTGCCAGATTCTTTAATATCACGAACCCAATTAACCACTGATTCGTTTCGTATACTTGCGCCCCAATAACGAGATTCTACCTCATTAGAAGTGATACCGACAAGTTCAGCTAATGAATCGTCAAATTGTTGACGTGAAGTCATACCATAATCTGATTGATGACCTATATCATCAATTTGTGTTCTAAGTTTAGGATAGTCATGACTTAATTTATTTCGAGCTGAAGTAACCAATACTCCAAAACAATCAAAAATTATCGCTTTTACTACCATATATCACCAATAGTTGCTTGAGCATCAGGAACTTGGACGATAAATAAATTTGATATAGGACTTAATGAAGCACCAAGAGATCCACGCATTTTTGAACAAGTTGTAGTCCATAGTTTTTTAACGGATTTATCAGCTTTAAATATCTGAAATTCATACAAATAGCCTGTTGCGCATACGCCACGTGTGTCATTTTTTTCACCAGTTAATTCGTTGCTATCCATAAATTTTGCCATACTTAAAGCATACACGAATTGTTCATAAGCGGGAACATTGTTTCCTAGGTTAACATTGCTAATCGGTTGCTGCATGTAGTCTTTATAAACAGTAAAATTACGACCATTTGGTGTTATTTTTATCTGGTAAAATCGAAAATTTTCATTCGCGACAATTGGGCCACGCACCATCATTGACACAGAACGATCTGCGGAAGTATTTAGAAGAGCCTCATTAGCAATATCAGCCGAAGACTTGCCAGTTTTTGAAGAAAAAGTGTCTCTAATAACAGGCGTTAATGCCACAACAGCGATAGCTATTATGATAATAATTATGATAATTGGAATGAATCTTGTTGTTCTATAACCTGCCATATTAATTACTATTATAATATCCTTTACAGGTTAAGTCAACCAATGTAAGATATAAATTATAACTCTCCCCAATTCCTACCTATAGAGACATCAACTTTGAAATTAATGCCAAGCTCGGGTGAAATATTTTCCAATATATCCTTCAACAAATCTGCAACTTTTTCGGAATTTTCAACTGGACATTCAACTAATATGCTGTCATGAATTTGTAATATTTGCTCACCCAATCCATCAAGTCTTTTATCAACTTCTATCATAGCTAATTTCATAAGATCGGCTTCAGTTCCTTGAATTGGCATATTAGCTGCCGCACGTTCTGCAGCAGCTCGCACCATGAAATTACTACTAAGTACATCTGGCGTAGGACGACGACGCCCAAAATATGTTTCAACATAACCTTCGGTTCTTGCTTGATTAAGTGTTTTATTAATATATTTACGAATAGGTTCGCGAAGTTCAAAATATTCATCGATAAACTTTTTAGCTTGTATGAAACTCATTCCAGTGGCAGCACTTAGTCCATGTGGACTCATCCCGTATAATATCCCGAAATTAATCACCTTGGCGTTTCGCCGCTGTGATTTTGTCACATCATCCATAGGAATTCCATAAACTACACTTGCTGTTTTGGTGTGAATATCAACATTGCCATTAAAATCATTTATCATTTCTTTATCACCCGCCAATACTGCGGCTAAGCGAAGCTCAAATTGCGAATAATCTGCACTAACAAACACCTTATCGCCATCTGTTATAAATGCGTCACGAATTTGCCGTCCCATTTCGGTTCTAATCGGAATATTCTGCAGATTGGGGTTTGTACTACTAAGTCTTCCGGTACTAGCAACATCTTGATTAAACGTAGTGTGAATGCGGTTGTGTTCATCAACTAGTTTCGGCAATGCGTCAACATATGTATTTTTTAATTTGGCGAGCTCACGGGTGCGTTCAACCAATTCAATTATCGGATGCTGGCCACGCAACTTGTTCAATTCTTTTTGGCCAGTACTATAACCAGCCTTACCCTTTTTTATATCTTTGGTCGGTAATTGTAACTTGGTAAATAACACGCTAGATAATTGCGCCGGACTACCGATATTAAACTCGTAACCTACCATGGCAAACATCTCTTGTTCTAATTTGAAGTACTCATCACCCAAGGTCTTACCCATTGTTTTTAATAGCTCTACATCAATTTTTATACCTCGATGCTCCATCAAAAATAGTATATGAGTCAATGGAAAATCAAACTCACGAGCAATCTTCTCAAATTTTGGCTCTTCTTGAAAAGACTTTTTTTGTTGGTCATACAACTGCCAAACAGCTGAAATATTTGCTTTTGCTGTGTCTTCAACTTCATTCCCTAACAGACCAGAAAGTGACCTATCCCGCTGAAGAGGATTGATAAGAAAAGCTGCCTGATGAATATCGTGTAACTCACCAAATTTAACAAAAATATCTTGAGCCGCTAGTTGATGATACAAAATTTTGCTATCATAACTTACTACTGTTGCTAATTCAAATATACGCCAAACACTTCTGTCTAGATTGTTTATAGCCGTGCTATAAACCATATCATTATTTATCGACAACCAAACAGTATCACCATCGACATATATAACTACTGGACCATCGATGCTCAACGTTTCTGGCCATGGGTGCTCTTTTAAAGAACTATGCATAGTCATTGGCGCTAATATCTGACTATCACCGGGTTTCGCCTGCATATGCTTTGGTAGTCGTCTAATAAGCGATGAAAACTCTAGGCGTTTTAATATCTCTGCTACTTTTTCTAAGTCCGTGTCATTGACATCAGCAACATCCCAATCTAGCTTGATAGGAGCCTCAGACCAAATACGACCCACTTCCTTACTCATATATGCCAATTCTTTGCCATCAACTAATTTTTTCGCAAGAGTCGGTTTAATTTCATCTAGGTGTTCGTAAATGCCATCAAGAGTGCTGTATTGTTGTAGTAATTGAGTACCATTTTTTTTACCAATTCCAGGGACGCCAGGTAAATTATCAGACGAATCACCCATTAGTGACTTTAAGTCTAAAAATTGCTCTACTTGAATACCATACTTTTCCTCGAATGAATCTACATGAAATTCTTCAATATTAGAAAGACCATTTTTAAGTGCATAAACCTTAACCAAGGGGCCAACTAACTGTAGGGCGTCCAAATCACTAGTCAAAAGACAGGTTTCAATTCCTTTTTCAGTTGCTTCTTTCGAGAATGCGCCGAGTATGTCGTCAGCCTCATAATCATCAAGTTCATAAAGTGGCCATCCAAACGCTTCAAGCAATTCATACAAAATAGGTATCTGTTCATAAAAATCATCGGGTGCTTTTTTTCGACCAGCCTTATACTCAGGATAAATTTCTCGACGTTTTCGGATATTCGTGCCTTTTTTATCCCACGCTACTGCTACATAATCGGGCTCGAGTTTTTTAATCAGTTCAATTGCTAGCGATACAAAACCATAAACTCCACCTGTTGGGGTACCATCAGCCAACGACAAGCCGGGCATAGCATAATACCCACGATAAAAAACAGATTTACCATCAATCACAGCGAGTCTTTTTGTCATACTAATATTATACCTTAAAAATGCCCAACAAACTGTATATATCAAAGCATAGACGTTATTTGACATAAGCGCAATTCTATGCTAATGTTTATATAGTTTAAATAAATAAAAATAAAAACCAAAAAAGGAAAAACATGGCAAAAACTCCAGAAAAAACACCAGAAAAAAAGGAAGCCAAAAAACCCTTATGGGACCTACAAGTAAAAAAAGCGATTGCAGCTAGTGCAATTATAACTACCCTGTTGAGTGCTGGAGCAACTGTTGAAGCCAATAGGCCAGAAAGGTCACTACGCGATAAGCCTATCGACATATCGGCCGAGCTACCAGATGGACATGAAGTAGGTATGGGAGTTTCTGTTGGTATGCATGAAATCGTCCCCCGAAACGAAACTTTTAGACTACCTGGAATTGATGCTACATTTATGTATCGTGGTGATGATGTGGAAACTACAAGACAAATTACCAGCGAGCCTGCCCCTGTCGAAATGATTGAAGAATCAATGTCGATTGAAACCGATGTCCAGCTTATGGAGTGGGCACGAAGATTTGAACTAGATCCACATTCAGCTGACCCTCGTGGACCCAACGCAATCAAATCAACCGTTGAACAGATTGTGCAAGCAAAGTCCGAAGGCTATGAAATGACGGGCTTTAAGATACTTGGATCTGCTTCTGATGAAGACAGATCATCTAAAAACGCTGGTCTAGGAACAGATAGTAAAGAAAATAAAAAGTTGGCAACTAAAAGATCTGAAACAGTCAAAAATATATCATTAGAATTACTTGAAAAAGCTCTAGGACCTGATGAGACTAAAAAAATTGAAGACTTAATTGTAGTCGAAGATAGTATAGAAACCCGTGATGATAATTTAAATGACAGAATTAAAAAAATGGCAGAATCATTAGATATGTCGACTAGCGAATTAGTCAAAGAGCTTAATAGACATCCAGAATCATTACCAGATAGCGCTCAGGAATTGGGTGAAGAATTAGCAAGTGGAAGATTTGTAGCTATGAAAATTGAATTTTCCAGAGAAGTTGCAGCAGAGCAAGACATTGAACCAATAGTTACATCAGAGACGATAACCGAAAAAGGTGAAGAAAAAAGAGCAATCATAGTAATAGTACCGATTTTTATACCTATCTTAAAACGTCGTGACGAACCAGAAACCACAATTACACCGCCAAGAGAAAAATTCGAACATGCTCCAAGAACTATCGGTAAATCGCGAAGTGGTCACCAACAAGTGCCTCAACATATATTTCAACCTGACACAGGAAACTCTCATTATGGCAAAGGTAGTGGTGGTAGAATTTCTGCGGAACGTGGTACGTCACACCGCGGCAGTAAGCGTCATTAATGATAGCTAGGTTATTATCTAAATAACATCTGTTACAATTATCAGTATGACAACAAATAAGAATATTAAGATAGTTGCATTTGTCGGTCTTACCGGCTCGGGAAAAAGTGTAGCAGTTAATTACTTAACTGACAAAGGATACCCAAAGGTGTATTTTGGAGGCGTCGTACTTGATGCAATGACCGATGCTGGTATCGAACATACGGAAGAAAACGAGAAACCATTCCGCGAAGAATTGCGAAAAAAAGAAGGTAACGACTTTATCGCAAAACGCATAATTACCCAAATTAATAAATTAATTGAAGCAGGACAACATAAAATTATAGCTGATGGATTATATTCATGGACTGAGTACAAAGCCTTAAAAAAAGAATACCCCGGTGAGCTAAATGTTATCGCTATTGTAACCACTAAAAAGATACGACATCGACGATTAGTAAACCGAGTTGTTCGCCCATTGAACCAGACAGAAGCAGATCAAAGAGATTGGGCCGAGATTGAAAATATTGAAAAAGGCGGACCAATCGCAATCGCAGATCATTTTGTCTCAAATAATGGGGACCTTGAACAATTACACACACAAATTGATGAAGCTCTAGACGATATTAATTTTTACGATTAACTAACCTAGATATTCGTGAAGTTTTTTGGCATCCTTATGTTTTCGAAGCTTGGCAAGCGCTTTTGCTTCAATTTGTCGGATACGCTCACGCGTAACTGCGAATTCCCTACCAACTTCTTCAAGCGTGTGATTTTTACCGTTTTCTAAACCAAAACGCATTTTTACGATTTTCTGTTCACGATCCGAAAGCGTTGAAAGAACAGACTGAACTTGCTCTTTTAGCAACTGTGACGTAGCTGACTCTTCTGGTGTTATTCCATCGCCATCTTCGATAAAGTCACCCAAAACTGAGTCTTCGTCTTCACCGTCACGACCAACACCAGCATCGAGTGACGTAATATCTTGTTTAATTTTAATGACGTATTCAACCTTAGCAGGTTCCATCTCTAGTTCGATACCAAGTTCTTCGATAGTTGGCTCGCGGTTCAGCTCCTGTGTCATACGACGCTGTGTACGAAGTAATTTATTGATAGTTTCAACCATATGTACAGGGATGCGAATCGTACGAGCCTGATCGGCAATTGCACGAGTAATTGCTTGGCGAATCCACCAGGTAGCATATGTTGAAAATTTAAAACCTTTATCAGGATCGAATTTTTCAACTGCACGTAAAAGACCTGTGTTACCCTCTTGAATCAAATCAAGAAAATCAAGACCACGACCACTGTAGCGTTTCGCGATTGAAACAACTAGACGCATGTTAGCTTCAGCCATTTTATCCTTGGCTTTTTTCTCACCAGCAACAACTCTTTGTGCCAACGCTAGCTCTTCTTCCGAGTTTAGTAGTGGAATCTTGCCGATTTCACGCAAATAAAGTCGAACACTATCATCACTAGCATCATCGAAATACTGACCTTTATTCAAGGTTTCTTCATCATCCTCTTCTTCCTCTTCTTCTTTCAAATCGTCCGCAGCTGGTTCTTCGATGTCGCTTAATGCAAATCCACCACCGTCAATTACAGCGGAAGTTACCACAATATCTTCATTTTCATCGTTATCTTTGACCACTTTGTATCTCCTTAATAAGTTTATTGAGTTTAGTTCGAATGTCATTTGCTTTGGGCTCATCACCCAAAGTCTCTGCATCACGCAGTTGATCAATCAAAATGTCTTTTTGCTTTTTCTTGTGCTCGGTGGCAACTTGGCGGATCAATCGTGCCGTTTCAAAGTAACGATCTTGGTCGTTCCAATCGGCATATCGAGCGTCGGCCTTTAATAATAGTATTTTTACATAGATATCATA
>JBAXKN010000001.1:0-54010 GCA_037135295.1 Candidatus Saccharimonadota bacterium | reverse complement strand
AAATTGGGTCAGTAATTAAGCTTGATGGACCTAATGGAAAGCTGACATTAAAACAGGGCTCACAACCAGCTATTTTTATAACTGGAGGAATCGGCGTGACTCCAGTAAGAAGTATCGTTTCGCAAGCTACACACGACAAACTTAACCAACAAATGTATTTATTTTATTCAAATAAAACTGTAGGTTCAGCAGTATTTTTAAATGATTTTTTTGAATATACTAAAAAGAATGACTGTTTTCATTTCATACCTACAATAACCGATCCAATTGAAAAGCTCGGTGGAGCAGAAATAGGTCGCGTTAATAGCGACATGATTGAAAGATATATTACAGACTCTACTAAGCCTAATTACTATGTTACTGGTCCAAAATCTATGGTGGTATCAATACGTAAAATGCTAATCGAAAGTGGCATCAACAAGCATAGTATTTTAATTGAAGAATTCTTGGGATATTAATAAATTTTTAAAGTTGATTATTATTTCACGCCGCAGTCCAAGTAGACTCTTTCTCCGACAAATCCAAAGTAAACTATTATTGGATGACCTTCTAGGCTTTTACATTCTTCCTCTGATTTAATTCCATAGTAAACATCGACACTTCCCTCTAGTGTTTTACCGTTCATTTCGGGGCAATTTTCAACTTTACAACTATATTTTTTTGATTTTACAATTATAAGCTTACTACCATGAGGCTGACTAATTATTAAGTATCCTAATACAGCCGCAGTAACAACAAAGAATGATACCAATCCGATGATTATAAGTGTTTTTTTATTTTTATTCATAAGTGTAGTTTATCATATTATTATCTAAACATCTGAGTCTAGTTCCCGAGCTTGGAATATGCAATCTCGGCTAGTTTCTGAATGATGGTCAATATTACAATCATGAGCAATAATCCCAAGAAACCGCTAATTTCAACCGTACCACGAAATACTAAATCTATAACCCATAAAAATACAAACTTCGACAAGAAAACTACCAACCAAACACCAAACACTAACAACAGCTTGCTTTTTGGCTCCTTGCGATTATTAAACCAGTCCACAAATTTGTCTTTTACCAAGTATGTTAAGTACGTCAGAATCTGCATAACTATCGCCATCAAGAAAGTTATAGAGTACGTGCCTGTGTGCAAAATTTTAGTATAGTCATTAAAAAAACCAAGTACAACAGAATAAAGTAAAATCCCTACAAACATATTACGGAATAGTTCCTGCTTTTTATTCAAATTTTGTTTATTAACTGTCATATAAATATAATACTACAGTAATGAATAGACGGTATGAATATCGTTATTTAGCTGAAAACCTGTCGGTCTGGTTCCATAAAAATGATTCTTGAGTATTGTATCTTGTAATATTTATGTTTTATAATATAAGCATGCAATCAGGAGAATAATTATGTCTATAGAAAATCAAAATCAATCAAAAGCAGAAGGAGAAGATGTTTTGGAAGTAAATCAATTACATCCCACAACTCATCAAGAAATAATCGATAGTAGCCGCAAAATCATAAAAGACACAAAAAAAATGACAGAAGATGGTAAAGTGGCTAATGAACAACGTATGACCATGATTAATAAGACATTGAATCTTATTAATGATTATAATAGCGCCGACCATAAAAAAGAAGATTCATAACTATACTCTTCTGCATTCATCAGGTGTAAAATATTAAAAAAAGTTGACGCACGCTCCTGTTAGAGTCATAATACAAAATATATTTAATAAGGAGCAAAACATAAAGGTAATAAATAAAAGAAAGCCTAACTGGACTATTATAGGCGCTGTTTGTATCGTAGTTGCTTTCTTATTCTTTTCACCTTTCATCGGTACAATCTGTCTGGCTGCACTCATGGCTTTCCTTTGGTTACCGCTTTACCGGAAATCGACAAAATATCTACCAGATAATATATCGTCGGTTATTGTTTATTTAATCAGTTCTTTGATTATTATTATTCCTATCGCGGTCTTATCCGTATCTGCGTTTAGTCAATTAGTTAACTTTTCAAAGACGTTAGTAGGAGTAAACTTTGATTCACAAACATTTACAAGAATAATTAATGGCTCGGTAGTATCGAATATAAATAGTCTACTAGCCCCATTTGGAAATAATTCATTAATTAACGCAGATTCATTAGCGGATTTTTTTAATAAACTTTTACCCTTAACTATTAATCAGATGACCAAGGGAATAACTAACTTTCTTTCCAATATTCCATATTTATTTACATCAGTAATAGTCTATACTTTTATATTTCTAGCCATACTAAAGCACAATGAATCTCTACAGCAGTACATCAGGAACATAAGTCCCTTTGATGAAGATATCAGTAATAAATACATAAACAGGTCTGGTCTTATTGTTGCGGCTAGTTTAAGAGGCCAATTTATTATATCGTTAGTAACAGCTATTAGCTCGGCACTTTTAATAGGTATTGCATTTGGAATGATGCAGTTTTTTGTTTTATTTGTATTCGTCTTTACAATTCTAGGTATGGTACCACTCGGCAGTGGGATAGTCGTTATACCTATAATAATTATTCAAATGGTTATAGGTAATACTTGGCCAGCCATTTGGAGCCTTGTGATATATCTGGGGTTAATATGCAACCTTGACACTGTAATGAGGCCACATTTAATTCCGAAAAAGGCCAACGTAATACCTGCCATAACCACACTAGCAACTTTTTGTGGATTATATTACTTTGGTACAATAGGGATAGTTTACGGACCATTAATTGTCATATTACTACTTACCACATCAGATATATTTATATCAACAAGAAATGATCAAGAGAAAATTGATAACTCATCTGATAACGTAACAGTAAAGTGAAATATTGTCAGATTTTAAGAATCTGGAAGTATTTTTGTTAATGTCGATATATTAATAAAAAAAGATTACCGAAAAAGAACTCAACAAGTCGATAAATTTTATATTGATTGATTCTTTCATCATAATCCAACACATAGTTATAAGAGTGATATAATCGAGAGATGAATTCAATCATCCTGTACTTTAAAGAACGTTTTCCAGTCCAACTTGTCTTATTACTGTCGCTTAGCTACAGCTTGATGATTATGGGTGTATGTAGTCATCTTACTGGTACTGCGACTAGTTTCGTAATCATAGGGCTAGTAGCTTTATCATTTGCGGCATTCCTACTACGACTTCGAGTAACTGATGAGTTCAAAGATATAGATCATGACTCTAAAAACTACCCCAACCGTCCTTTTCAACGCGGAGCAATCAGCTCACGGCAATTAATTGGCATTGGAGTAATCTCACTTATTATTGAACTCGGCTCATTGTATATTATCAACCCTAAAGCAGTCATATTTTACATACCGGTGCTAGTATACTCTGCGTTGACAGCAAAAGAATTTTTTATATCATCATGGCTGAATAAACACTTTACTATATATTTTATTACTCATCAGATGATATTTGTCGTGTTTGCTATGTGGGGTTTTATAACTTTTGGCGTACAGCTAAACCTTAGGGCGCTACTCGGCGGTCTGGCATTCGTAATGACAATGTCTGTATTCGAAATTATTCGAAAACTAGAATATCGTCATAATACACATGGTAAGATCGTTAAAGATTCCTACCCTGCCGTATGGGGTGCGCCTTTTACAACTGTACTACTTATAACAATGGTGTCATTTATCGGTATTTTTCTATCTGTTATAACTGGTAATATTTGGCATTTAATATTAGCTCTGATTTCGGTATTATTTACTTATTCTGGAAAATTCGAGTTGATACAAGCAGCGTTTGGCATATCACTGGCAATCCAAGGGTTATTGTTGTTTATATGATAGGCAACAAAGCGAATAATTTGATTCGATTGAGAGACGAGTTCCAGCTTTCGGTACCAGATTTTTTAATTATACCGTTCGATGAAGCCATTGAAAAAAATCGCAAGACGGACATAATAACCCTTAATAATGCAGCTATAGACAAGGTACACCTCGAGCTTGAAAAAAAAGGTTGGGGCAAGGTAAGTTTTCGGACATCGGCGCTTCAAGAAGACGGTGAGCGCTCTTCATTTGCTGGTCAATACAAGTCATTTGTCGACATCACATATTCAAAAACAGCACTGAAAAAATACATTATTGATTGTTATAAAAGTACATTCAGCGAAGGCGTAAGACAATATGCGTGTAAACATGGTTTAGAGCTAAAAGCTGGTGGTTCGTTGATCGTTCAAGAGATGTTTTATGGAAAACAGAGTGGCGTTATTTTTAGTGAAGACGGTAATGGTAATATGCACATTGTCTACACCGACTCATGGAAGAACGCCGTTGTAGAGAATGAGTCTGCTAAGCAATATTTGGTTCCAAAAATTAGCATCGCCAATAGCGTAGCACCTAGCCACATGCGGAAACTCGCTAATGAAGTAAGTAGACTAGAACAGACACTTAATATGCCACTTGATATTGAGTGGTCATATGACGGCAAAAGCCTTGTGTACTTGCAAATGCGGCCTCAAACTACAACAAATCTTGATTATGATCTAGTTTGGGATAGTACTAATATTTCAGAAAACTACCCAGGTACGACATTACCTCTAACTTATTCATTTATTCGTTCGATATATGCACAAGTATACCCAGAGTTTTTGCAAATAATCGGTATAAATAAAAATATCTTAAACGCAAAATCAGACGTGTTTGAAAATATGCTGGGATATCTAAATGGTCATGTGTATTATCGTATTTCAAACTGGTACAAGCTGGTCGAGTTGATCCCAGGTCGACATAACCAGGTCTATTTTGAATCTATGTTAAATCCAGTTAAAAAGCGTGGTGCTTTAAAGAACACTACACGAATGGATGTAAGATCTACTATGGCGATAGCCAGGTTTATATGGGTAATACTCAATTCTCCTAGAATTTCTCGAAAGTTCACTCGCCTATTTTCACAACGGTACGGTGCTCTTCATCAGGCTATACCTGATAACGTGAATGCCAACACTATTTTCTACAATATCCAACAAACGAAGAGTAGTTTGCTTGAATTATGGGCTATGCCAGTGCTTAATGACTTTCGTACTATGGTATTTCACGGTATGCTAAAAAAACAACTTCTCAAGCGATATAGTCACGAAGAGTACTTACAGGTATTACAAGGTTTAACAAAACGAGCGAGTATTAAACCACTTCAAGCGCTTCAAGAACTCGGAGACTTTATAAATTCTCAAATAAAAAAACAGAATGTGACTACGATTGATTTATTAAAGAATACTGAGTCATGGCAGGAGTGTATTGATAAAACAATGGCGTACACCAAGAAATATTCCGCTAGAACTCCAGACGAACTTAAACTTGAGAGTGTTCCTATTACAGAAAATATAGAAGACATCATGATACTCGCTAGCCATTCCAACGGTTCAAACTACAATTCACCACCTAATAGCGGAACGCAAATCTCTACCCACGGACTGTTGATACACTACCTTGCAAAAAATACACGCCAAGCTATCGACTGGCGCGAAAGTTTTAGATTTAACAGGGCTCAAGTATTCCGCATGGCAAGCGATGCCTATTTGGTTATTGGCAAGAGGTTTTCCGACGAAGGTATTATCGATACCCCACGTGACATTTACTATCTATACGAACGAGAAATTGAAGAGATTATCAATGGTCACACATTGGACTACAACGCCAAATATTTAGTAACTAGTCGAAAAAATAAAATAAAAGAGTATGAATCTTGCACTATGTCGTTGCTTGTTTCAGGGCGGGGCAAAATCGCTCCAATCCACTTAGTTAATGAAAAAAAGCCGTCTGGTAAACTTCAACTCGGAACAGGTGTTTCAAACGGAAAAGTATCCGGATATATTGTTGTTGCAACGACTTTTAACCCGCACCTAGATATATCGGGTAAAATTTTAGTTGTTACTCACATTGATCCGGGTTGGACACTACTATTTACGCAAGCTGTGGGTGTAATAACAGAACGTGGTAACGCCCTATCACATGTTGCCATCGTCGCTCGCGAGCTTGGTATTCCGGCTATAGTTGGCGCTCAAGACTCAACAACCCGTTACAAAAATGGTGATTTTGTTATAATGGACGGGTTATCAGGAGAAATAATACTTGAAAAACGCAAAACAGATAATAAATAAACTACATATACCTGGCGCCATTACATTGATGAGCCTGCTTTTTTCATGGATAGCAATTTTACTATTACTCTCGAACAATCTTAAAGCCAGTGTAGTTATGGCGGTTGGAGCATTTTTACTCGATAGTCTTGATGGTTTCGTTGCGCGTAAACTAAATCTTATTAGCGAATTCGGTCGTCAGCTCGACAGTATAGTCGATTCATTCAACTACTCTCTACTTTCAGCATTAGTCATTTGGAAAGAAATTTTACCAGGAACACTCGGCGCAATCGTAGGCTTTATTGTAATTGCCACTGGCATAATTCGACTTGCAGGATTTAACCAAGAAGGCTACATAAAGAAAAAAGGCATCACTTACTACCGAGGTTTAATTACTTGCCACTTATCACTAATTACATTTATATTTTTAATTATTGTACATGTAGTACAACTACCACAATTACTTGTTGCCGGTTGTATTTCAATATTTGCTCTTCTCCAATTGTCTAATATAAAAACTCGAAAGTCAGGCGCCTTATTATTCTGGGCACCAGTAGCGATAATAATTGGCATCATTGGATTCATATGGCTATAACCGTCACTACTGATCCCACCGCAAAAGACCTAGATGAAATCATTCGCTTACTTAATGAAACTGACGAACTAACTCCTCGATCAAAAGCTTCACTAAAATCGAACAAGATCGCCATTGCCCGAGATGAAAACAAGATTGTTGGTTGGCTAATCTCTGAGCATTTATGTAGTAATGTTTACGAAATAGGTGGCGCATATATTCACCCATCCTATCGACGTCAAGGAATTTTTTCTCGACTTATTGATGAATTGACTCTAAAAAACCAGACTTACGTTGTGGCTTCATATTCCCCATATATTATCAATCATTTCTGTAACAACCATGGCTATCATAAATCCTCACTTTTAGAAATTACGTCACTAAGCCGAGGTAAATTTATTACAAAACGCGTCCATTCATGCCTACGAGTTGCCAGTCATTTAGCAAAACGACAAGCAATCTATATAGTCAGATTGGCGAAAAAATGATTAGACGTCCTATTATTTCGGCAATACTTATACTTTTACCAATTGTCATCGTTACTGTAATCGAGTATACCAGTCGTAAATTTCGTGTCTCTCCCGAAATAACGCGTAAACTTGTACATATAACACTAGGTATAGTAGCTACTTTGGGATTTATTGAAGGTCCCATCTGGTTATATGTATTTATTGTATCAATTCTGGCTTTGTTTATCGCAATCTCATTTCGGAAAAAACTACTCTCATCTATAAATGGCGTTAAACGGCCAACATACGGAGAAGTGTTCCTTCCAATTGGTATACTCGCACCCCTCGTACTTGTGTCTCATACGCCCTATATTTATGTTGCCAGTATTTTAATTTTAACTCTTGCCGATAGTGGCGCAGGTTTAACGGTATATTTACTAAATAAAAACAAGAAGACGATAGCAGGCTCACTTGTTTTCTTTGCCATTGCAAGTGTAGTAATAATTTTATGTACAAACTCACCGCTATTAATGGCCATGGGAGTTGCCCTTGGGGTTACTGTAGTAGAACGTTTCTCGCCTTTTGGGAGTGATAACCTTACTGTGCCTCTAGCGGCTACAGCCTTAATGCTTCTTTTTAAGATTTAACTTATACATGGCAAACTCGGCAAACCAGTGGATTAAAACCCCAAAAAACAGGGCCGCCAAAGATTGCCAACTAAAGCCATAAATAACAATCAAAACTATAGTTACTACAACCGGTCCATCCACAAGATCAAAAAAATATTGAATTTCGGTAAAATGTGAATTTACACCTCCCGGTTTAATACCAAGGCGACGTTTAATAAAGCTATTGATCAATTCGCCCAGTGAGTATGAAAGACCAAAAAGGCAACCCAGTACAATTGGGTTATATGCAAAGACCCAGTGAACCCACATCTCACCATTCAGACGTAATGACCATAGCAATACTGTAGTAGCCAAAGATCCAACTATATATATAATCACACCACGGTAGGTTTTGTTTCGACCGAATAGTGATTTACCCTTAAATAAAATACCGTGATCTACTGGTATGTCCCACGATGAAAAGGCACCCGTTTTTAGACAGATAATCAGCATAACACCAGACACCGAAACTGGTAAAATAAGCGTTAAGGTCTGAAGAGCAAACAATTCTATTTAGATTCCAGCGGCACAAAAATATGTGTTGCAGCGATCATAACAATACCAACCACCATGCCCGTACCATTAATGATTTGCATGTAGTTATCGGGGCTAGTGATTAGAATAGCAGTACCGATAGTAATTAACGAAAAACCAAACCGTGTCACGCCCGCTAAAAGAGCGCTCTTTGTTATAGCCGCAACTCCATATGCAGCTGGTACCATAGAAAATGCAATCAGAACAACATAAGCATAAACAACCAATTGGTCTATATTGAAAGAAAAAAAGCCGTCTTCTGAAAATCCAGGATTAGACTTATGTAGCACGAATCGGAGTGTTATAAATGCCACTAGTGCGACTGTTCCAACAGCCCAATATGCTATGCGCGCTTTCTTGCGCTTAATAGTACTTGTATATGAAAGGAAGAACGAAATCAATGCCCCTAGAAAAAGCAGCACGCCTATGTTTGTATATAACCCGATGTTCTCTGGATGAAAGCCTGTTACATACGACCAACATGTAAAAGCTAGTCCAGTTAGTACAAGTCCAACACCGAATAATCGAAAAGTTTTATTTTTTTTATGCCACAAGTAATAACTTGATATTAATAGTAGTAGAAGCGCCCCTATTGCGAAGAACCCAAACACCCATGGGTTAACTTTGTCACTAAGTAAACTAATTAGATATTTCATAATGCCTAGTATAGCATAAGGGCATCTACATATACTTGCTTACCGTCAACCGCAAGCCCGTTTATCTCCTGAATATATAGATTATTTTCAATCGCAAAGTTATATCTTGTCTGGAGCGATCTGTAGAGTGGGCTTTTTGTTGTTACGGCCAACGTGAATATATCAGCTTTCTTTCTAGCTTCACAAGAAAGACCATATAACAACTCCTTGTACAGATTCTGATCGTTTTCGGAAACCACAAAAATAGTCGCCGTTGGACATATAACTGTTTTGTCTTGTTTTGGAATAGAGATATAACTTAAGCGTCTAGCAAACAAATTAAATGGGATTCGAATAAAACGCAATATCCACGCATAGCGAACAATGATGAATTGCTTCCATTTTCTCTGATCTACAAGTCCAGCAAAACCAACTATGTTACCGTCACGCAATAGCACAAAACTGTTTTTGTCCGTTATGTCGAGGCGCTGAAGCAGATATTCGTTCACGACCGGAAAGAAATTATATTTGCGTCCTTCCCTATTAATAAATTCCAACAACTCTGCCCGATTAATGCCGACTGTATTTTTGAATATACATTTACTATGATGTGGCACAGCAATCCGACGAGCGTTGATGATCATAATATTATAGTCTGCAACCAGACTTGATAGCACGAGTGACTCGTGGGGTCTTGTAAATGCTTGAATGGCACGGGAGTTACTTTTCATAACTGAAAAAAAATAGTTTCTTTCGCTAAAATAATTAAAAAATGGCATTCTCCAGTCAATAAATCCTTGAAAAGTTGGATTTTTCCGGACTGCGCTCAAATACCCCAACCCACAAGATTTTCCGTTAATATAGTATTCGTCATGTGAGCAGGCGCACATGTATTTTATATCCTGTCGACTATCTTTTATCACACCGATATTTGCTTGCTCATGTTTAAATGATAGTAGTGGCGATGGACGACGAGTATAAATTAAATAGAACATACCTTTTCTTGATAGGCCTTCCAACAAACTTAATATGGTTTTATCATCATTTTTTGTAGGGTTTTCAACTTTGGAAATTATAACTTTATCGCCATTATATTCCATGTCATAGGTGCTGTATGCCTGAAAACTAACTCCAGAATGACGTGACAAAAAACGCAGATATGTTCCAAGACCCTTGCACATAATTTGACTCATAAAAGCCGGACGAATATCTCTCCAACTCCATACCATATCAGGATACCAAGTCATTACCCAAAAATATTTTAGCCACGCGCGTAACGGTATTAAACCATTTAAAAACTGATGTAGCATCATGATTCTAAATTGAATCTTTGGTTGTCGCATTAATACTCGTCCGATTGTTGCTCGCGGGTTTGCTTCCAGAAGAACTATTTCACCATCAGGCGTTAATAGAAAATCTAAACCCAGTTGGCCAGAATAGTTAAGCGCTTTACGTATTTTTATATCAATATCACGCACTTGTTGCGGTGTTTCTACCCTTATTGCAGCTGCCATTGCCCCCGGTGCACTAGTCGTTAGTGCACTTTTATACGTGATGATGTCACTCCCATCGCTTGACATTGAAAAAGAAGATATGTCTTCACCTTTGATATATTCTTGAATGATATACCCATCCTCGTCGTCCCAATCGAGACTCTCAAGCACAGTCATGTTGATATCATAAAGTTCTTTTACCTCATAGCCAAATCGAGAATATATTGGCTTTATCACGCTATGTTGTGATGACCACTGTTGCAACTTAGCAATTTCACTTGGTGATTTTACGAGTGCGGTTTTCGGTACAGTAAATTTTAAAGACATGGAAAGCTTATAAAAGAGCCATTTATTATGTAATGTGGAAAGTTTATCAAGACTATCTAGTTTTATGCAGACATCGGAACATGACTGTCGAATCTTTTGTATATTATTCGATAGGTAAAATGTTTCCTCACCAAGAGCTACAACCTCATCTATTTTGTACTCTATTATGATTTCACAAAGTTTTTCAATATACTTCGTTTCCTCAAAACGTACAGATGGAACGAGAAAATGCTTTTTGACTGCATTAGAATACATCGTATAGTCAAAATTTACACTATCCGCCGTATATACTTCACAACCCGAATCATGAAGTATTCGGGCTTCTTTTAATGCAACAAAATGTCTACTGCCTGTTAGTAGTATCTTGCGTGGCATTCAGAGGCTCTGACTGAGTTTGTGGTGTTGCGGCAGTTTGCGTTGGAGGCATATAGGTAGGTTGTGTAGATGCAGATGGCATTTGATTTGAGTTTGCGATGCCCATTTTAGCATTTTTTTTGTCTATTTTTGCATTTCGTTTATCAATAGCAGCTTGCATATTACTAGGCTGTTTAATGTAAAAGTAGTAGGCCAACGGGTATATAACCTGAATTGATGCAAAAAAGAAACCAATAACGTACGATAAGGAATTTAAATCCCCAGAAGCGCCAGATGTGAATGTTGCATTAACAATTAAAAACCCAATTGCCACGAAAAATGGCAGTAACCCTACGCCAAAAGACCTTAATTTATTATTATCTCTAATACTAATCGCGACTATGCCAATTATAATACTACCTATAAAACCCGTTGAATGATATAAACCGTCATAAGAAGTAGTGCCACCAAGCCACTCGTACTTTACCACTGCAAAAAAGAAGATAGCAGCAAAGATAGCTGCCACGTAAAACAGCTTAATAAAAGTAGATTTCTTCTCTGGTACAATTACGATTCCCTTAATTGCAATGCTCATCGCCAAGGTGAGCCAAGCAACCGAAGAGATGGCACAAATTAAAAAGAATATAACAGGACCAAATGAAAAAACTGTATAGCCGGCGCCCATAAATATATTATAGCATGCCCATATAAATTCGAATTGATTATATCTTTTTTATAATTTTAACATTTTAAAATAAACAGACGAACTGTATCAGATAACAGTATTTTTGTGAATCTCGATATACTAATAAAAACTAAAGATGACCCATTCGGGTCACCTTTGGTGTTAATCTTGGCTGGGTAAGTCGGTCTAAGCCGTTTATTATACCCATCAAAAATCAAATTATTTAGTAAGATTTTTTAGCGCCGTCTTCTAGGGCTTTTTCAGCGGTTTCTTTAGACATCATTGCGCAAACAGTTGTTCCGCATTTCTCATGCTTACCTTTTGCCATGAAGCCACCTTTTGCTGTTTTATGAATTTCTGGTGCCGACAAATCGACTCCTTTTTCTTTGCATTTAACGCAGTATCCTGTTGCCATATTAGCTTCTCCTTTAGTTGGTTAATATACCACTACTTATTATAGCGTTTTTTCATAATACTTTCTAGATGAAATACTATCATATAAATAATATATAACGTCAATCTGTCTAAGATTAGTAGTCGTGTTTCAGGAAAACTATTTTACCTTCAGGGTAGACCTGATTAAATCATAGACTGCCATATACATGTCGTATTTTTTGTCTGAACGAAAAATTGCTATCCCATATTCGTAATTAGTTTTTGCAAATCTAGTAACAGGTGACCCAAACTGATCGATGTAACTATAGGCTTTATATCCATCAACCATTATAGTGTTAACGTCAGTATAGTAGTCTCTGTCGGCAGCAGACTTAACCTCTGTATCGATTCTCGGACCATTATCCCCAGCTGGGTTTGGCCCATTCTTTACAATAGAAATTTGTGTGCCCTCTAGTATATTCGCTGAAGAACCTGGATTACCATCACCACTCTCCTTGAAATCGTCACTACGTAAATATACGGAGTGGTACTTAAAACCATAGCCAGAAGGATCATCTCTTGTATTAGTGGTGGTTGACCACCCTGTTTTAGGATATTCAAAACTTAAATTATTATCTGAGTATACATTATTATCTGACTTTTGTTTTGCGCTAGTTCCGGCTATTGAGTTATTAGACTTTTTCTGTACAAAATTTTTATAAAATAAATACCCTGAAACTCCAACTACGACCATACCGACTATGACTACTATTATAATAATTGGGGCAAAACCTGACTTGTATATTTGTTTTTTCATGATTTATCCTATTAAAAATTAAACTTAATCTAATTTAAACAAACATTAGCATTAAATGCAATAAAATAAGCACTTCATACAGAGTGCTTATGATTGACTGGGGTGGAGGTATAGCGCTTCACTTTGTGTCGCTTCTCCGTTCATTCACGAAAAAATGTAAACACTTTTTCACTTCAATCGCTTCGCCGAACCCCGCGATGTTTTGTTTCACAAAACCGATGATTCGGATCCCGACCACGGCAATAAAAATGCAGACCAAAAGGTCTGCGTTTTTATTGGCTGGGGTGGAGGGATTCGGTCACGTTCCGCGACCCCGAAACTTACATACTATTAGCACAGCTAATAATCTGAAAGGTTTCTCTCAAACTGCCGTTTGGCAGTTTTCGCCCCCGAATGCTCACTCGGGGCATCGAATCACTACAGCTCAGTTATAGAAAAAGTCCTAGGATAAAAACCTAGGACTTTTTTCTATGGCTGGGGTGGAGGGATTCGAACCCCCGAATGCCGGCACCAAAAGCCGGTGCCTTACCACTTGGCGACACCCCATTACAATGAACAATTATATCTTAAAGTGCTGTAATTTTCTACAGCTTTGGTGCCAGGACCAAAACCCGTCTCACAAATATTTATCTGGGGATAAATTTCGCGAGCCCGCCTCAGTGCCGTCGCACTTCCGGCCTTGCGAATTGCCGTCTGGCAATTCTCACCTTACCACTTGGCGACACCCCATTAACAATACAAATTGTACACTAATCAGGGTGACGGCTCAAGTATTGATTTTATTTTTCTTTTTTGACTACTTTAGCAGCGTTAAAATGTGATCTTATTTCAAATAAGAAATATGCACCTATAACAGCACTAATGATGGCCGAGGCAATGTTTGGTATTAGACCATACGCATTATAAGTAAGACTTAGGGCAGCACTAACAACTGACGAAGCAACACCTAATAGAAATACTATAAATAACAAGTCCCAACCTTTTTTCTTCATACCCTGCAAAGGTTTAATAGCCATTGCTGTGATAGCTGTTGTTGCGATAATAAAAATTATTGATACAATCGATGAAAAATACCACATTCCAGAATATGTTGTGACTGATGCTCTGTAATACGCACCTAGAAATGCATCTGTAGTACTAACAACTGCCATTGCAGCAAATATTGCAGCAACTAGCATGAATATTGCAATAACCTCTAAAATTACCCCTATTAATGTTAACCACCAGATATTTTCCGATAACCATTTTCGCCAAGTATCCGGCAAATGTGGAAGTGGTTTTAACCATCCTCCAATTACGTTTTCTAATTTACGTATTGATTCCATAATATTATCCCCCTTATAATTTCATAATAAACCCATGAAATAAAGAACGCAACTAGGAGCGACTATTTTTCGGCTTTTTGTTTTGACAAATGGCCCTTACTTATTGGAAATGGCCACAATCCCCAACTAGCCCATATCGACAACATAACTAATGCAAAACTAAAGAACATTGTCCACCAACCTGGGATTAAGCTAACCGTCGTACCTAGGAAACCAATATTTGAAACTGCGTTTGTCGTTACGTTTAGCCATATTGATAATAATAACCAAATAGTCGGAGCAAGCCAACAACAAACCATACTGCATATTCGCATTAAAGGACTAAGCGACATACCTAATAAAAATGGAAGGGCAAATAACTCGGTTGTGACAATGATACTTGCCAATAATTGGGAAGAGACATAACCACCGGGGATCCAAAAGCTTTCAACTAATAATAAAAATTCATCGAATGAATATAATTGACTAAGTAAGAATATTATTAATATTACCGCAAACATATAAGAAACTTTTTGTGATTCAAGAGTTCTAGGTTTTTTTGCTGGTAGAGCTTTGACTATTAAGTTCATATTACTAGGATACAACCTGAGTACATAAAGCACAAACGTTGTTATTTTTGTTATTATGCTTGCGCTTTTTATATTTTTAACTTAAAGTACATTCAGCGAAAGTTACAAAAACAAACATAACTCCAAAAAAAACATATGTTGTGACTGATCGCTCTATGATATTCACCACAACAAAAAACCCCGCTATTATGGCGGGGTTCCTTGATTATTCCTCTTCAGTCTCAACCTCAGATAATATTTTCATTACAAAATGTGCCAATCTTTCCTCTCGATGGTATGTTCCGCCCCCGCATTCGCTATCTATTTGAACCTCTTCCTCCATAAATTCAGGATAATGTTTAACAAAAAAATCAGTAATGTTTGATAAAGATTCTTTGAGAATTTTACCTTCATCTGGATTAGAGTGAGATTCATAATTTACTAACCCATAAAAACCTACAATAAAACGCATCGCTCGTGCCTGTTTTTCTGGGTCATTGAAAAATGTTCTTGCAAAACCTCTAAATTCTGGAAATTGACTTCCTAGCTCAGGTGGTAATATTTCAAATTTTTCTTTATCAAGCATAAAGTTAAATATATATGAGGCCCAGACCAAACACAAACATAAACGTTTAATCTATAATGATTTTTTTGAGTTTTCAGAACGCCATTTTTCTATTTCGGCGTGATTACCACTTAATAAAACATTGGGCACTTTTTGACCTTTATAATCATCTGGCCTAGTGTATTGTGGAAACTCTAATGTTTCGCCATCACTAAAACTTTCGATTGAGGCACTATTTTCACCACCCAGTACTCCAGGCATAAGACGGACTATACTGTCAATAATCGTCATTGCAGGTATTTCTCCACCAGTTAATATATAATCACCTACACTAACCTGTTCATCAACAAGATTTAGTATCCGCTCGTCATAGCCTTCGTATCGTCCACAAACAAAAATATAACTATTATTAGAGTCAGACCAAGATTGCGCCAGAGACTGCTTCCAGCGTTCCCCACGTGGTGTTAATAGAACAACTTTTGCATTTGAGTCATACTCTTTACATTTTAAAATAGCATTTGTCAGTGGCTCAACCATCAACAACATCCCATCACCACCTCCATAAGGAGTATCGTCGACACGTTGTCGAGGCCCTAAACCAAAGTCACGTAAATTGACCGTCTTAAATTCGACAGCTTTTTGTTCTTGAGCCTTCCACATCATTGAATTATTAAAAACACCTTCAAACATTTCAGGGAATAACGTAACAACTTGTATTTTTATCATCTATGTCCATGATAAAGTATTGCCACAAAAAAACCACCCCTAAAGGTGGTTATTCTGACATATAAGGCTCTCAAACCCTGTTGGTTTGCTCGCATAGAGCTCAATTTCTCGCAGTTATAGTAAATTACTTCTAACTGTCTTTGATTATATATCTAAGTCGTCAAGTTCCGCAAGTTCTTGGCGAGCGGTTTTTGCATAATCACTAGCGTTATCCACAGGTTCATCTGTAGATTTTACCACAGGCTCGCTAGGAGTGCTGTCTGATGATGTCGTATAGTTTTCACGCTGATCATCATTATTGACAATCTTAAGGTTATAACGAGCATCATTCTTTGTACCCAGTGCGCGTAATAATGTTCGCAAGCTTTGCGCTGTCACGCCACGTTTGCCAATAACACGTCCAAGATCTTCTGGGTTTACAGTTAGTGATAACAGGACGCCCTTTTCATCAATAAGACGCTCTACAGCAACATCGTCAGGATGTCCTACGAGAGATTTTACGATATATTCTACGAATTGTTGGTCGATTGTCGACATATTGCCCCCTCACCTCTTCGGTCATTACTACTATGTAATTTTATTGTACCATGTTTATTCTTGGACTGCAGGCTCGGTTGTTTCTTCGGCTTTTTCAACTTCAACTAATTCTTGTACTTCTGCTACTTCTTTTTTTTCAACAACTTCTTCAACTTTTTCTTCTTTTACAGCTTCAACTTTTGGTTGATTCTTGCGAAGTTTTTCAGCATTTCTGATTGTTTTTGACTTCTTGTCACTAGCTTCTGTTACCCATTTTGGTAGTTTAACACCAGCATCTTTTAGAAGTTTAACTACACGAGGTGATGGTTGTGCACCATTATCAAGATATTTTTGTGCTATTTCAACTTGGACTTTTGCGTCTTTGGTGTGTGGATCATATGTACCGACATAAGCAACTACACGACCACTTGATGGGTGACGTTGAGACTCTTGAACAGCCATACGGTACATTGCATGACCTTTTCGGCCTACACGTTGTAAACGAATTGCGAGCATAAATTATAAATTCCTTTTTCTTATCTTTAATTGATTTTTACTCTTGACCAATTCTACACTGTTTTCATACAAACGTCAATTAGACTGACGTCTTGAATATTCATCCAATGCAGCTTGTGCAGCTTGTTGCTGAGCCACCTGTTTGCTTGGACCACTACCTTTACCCATCAACTGGCTACCGACATAAACACCTAGTGTGAATATCTTGTCATGGTCTGGACCTATCTCTTCGATTACACGATATTGAGGAGTTTGGTTGTCGATGCGCTGTGACACTTCTTGAAGATTTGATTTTGCATCCCGCCAAGTTCCTGATTCCAAGATACCATCCAATTTACTAATGATGTTTTTATATATAAAAGCTGCTGCATCTTCATAGCCACGTTCAAGATATATTGCACCTGTCACTGCTTCGAAGGCATTAGCAAGAATTTGTTGCCTAGCACGATCACTACCTTGTTTTTCGCCCTTACTCATTCTAACGAGAGGTTCGTAGCCCAATAAAACGCCAGCTTCTCCGATACTCTCTGTTCTGACTAACGCTGCTCGCCAACTAGTTAATATACCTTCTTGTTCGGAATATTTTCTATACAAATAATCAGTTACTGCTAACTCAAGTACAGCGTCACCTAAAAACTCAAGGCGCTCGTTGTGTTCGCTGACACTTTTTTTATGCTCGTTTACATAACTTCGATGAGTTAAAGCTGTAATAAGCAGCTGCAGGTCATTAAATTCAAAACCTAACTTTTCCCTAGCGAAATTTTGATAAGGTTCCGTTTGCATTCCGCTCATAAATTCTCCTGTCTAATTCGCTTCATAGCTAGTAACATTAATTTTCCAATATCTTCATATTCAATTGCATCAAGTGCATCATTAAACTTGAACCATTTTATACCATTCATCCATTCTTCTTTTTGAATTGCAGTGGTATCGCCTTTGGCACGAACAAGATAAATTTGAGTAGTCATTAGGACTAACTTATCAACACGTCGATAACGAAAATGTATCTTACCTAGCCACCCCAATATATCAACATCAGAAAGACCTGCCTCTTCATTAATTTCACGCTTTGCTGTTTGTTCAGCAGTTTCGCCTTCTTCGATATGACCTTTTGGAATAGTCCAGCGATCTTTTCCATCTTGAATTAATAAAATCTCAACGCCATCATTTTTATCACGACGAAAAATAATACCACCAGAGGTCGGCTCACGAACTATTTCCTGTATTTGATTTTTTTTACTAAAGTATTTTTTGAAATTCTCAAACTTTACTGCTGTCATCGGTTGTTTCCTCGACAAGCGTTCTATATGCGGTGCCAAGCACACCATTTACGAACTTACTTGAATTATCGGAACCAAACGCTTTTGCCAACTCGACAGCTTCGTTAATTGCAACTTTTGGTGGAATAAGTTTTGCTTGATAAAGCAACTCATATAAACCAATTCGTATAATATTACAATCGATTCGCGCTATCTGATCAATCGGCCAATCAGGCGCAATTGGTTGGATTTTGGCATCTAAGTCGGCTTGTTCGGAAATAACACCCTTTACGAGTATTCCTACAAAGCCTTTGTCATCAATCGTAGCCTCGTACCTATCAAGGTTACGAGTTAGAATTTCGTCAACATTTACTGTTATGTCTGCTGATTGAACACGAAATTCATATTCGTATAAAGTTTGCAAAGCAACGATGCGACCGAGGTGGCGATTAGATGCCATAACGTTTAATTCTTTCTTTAATTATTTTTTAAAGGTAAGTGACAAATCGCTATTTTGCGAGTGCCTTGCCAGATTCTTTGGCGGTTGTACGTGCTTTTACAGGTGATGTCTTGTTAACACGTCGGGCTAGTTCAAGACGCAGATGACTGCGACGCAAACCAGTTTTTCGTGGACTTGATTGCTTTTTCGGTTGTCCCATATAAAGAACTCCTTTTCAGGTTATAATGATAAAACTTAGCTCTATTATATCTAACATTACTCTTAAGCTCAAGTGTTCGTAAAAAAACATTGACAATCATAACCATTAGTGGTATAAAAGAGCAATGAATCAAAATGAATCGAATAGACCAAATCAAGAGAAAAGCAGGAATACTGGTAATAATTTATTGATGAAGCGCATTGGTGTTTCAACCTTAGTATTAATGGCCCTTGCTGGAGGCATTGCAGCTGATAAATATGCGAATCGTGCCCCACAGCTCTCCGAAAAAGAAATTGAATTTGTTGCTGAACCAGGCGATAGTACTTGGACTGCTGCAGAACATGTTAAGGGTATTGATAGTGTTGATATTAGACGTGTTGTTGATGAAATTGAATCAAATCCAGATAATGCCGAAACTTATATAGACGGTCTACAACCCGGTGAAACTATTGTAATTCCAGAAAGTGTTAAGCGTTAAGTAATTTTTATTGTAATTAAAATATATGACAACCAGAGATAACACTTCTGGTTGTTTTTTTGTTAATAGATTATTTGACTATGAAAGCATACCCGGATCGTCAATAAACTCTGGTTTAGATTTACGCTTTTTAATAATGTATATCCTGACAATTATTACCACTACTAATGCGACAGATACTGATACTATTAATATATACCATGCATTAATACCTAATATGTAAATATTACTGTCCTCTTCTGAAGTTAACAAATATAAACCAAGACTAGTATTCTGTGACTTAACTTCATTTATCCCAAACTCAGATTTCAAATATTGAACTTTTCCTAAATCATTTTCAAGAAACGTGACTTTTTGTGTTTCAGATTTTACTCTTCCGATATTTTTATCAATTTTGAACTTTATACTAATAGGCTTTTCTAACTTACTTACACTTACACCTTCTGCATTATTTGCTCTAATTTGGTAAACACCCGATGCTTTGATACGGCCGTTAGTATATTTAATATTGGTTTCAATTTTCTCTATAACTAGAAAAACGTCCTCTTTGAATGAGCCGGAAGAAAACGAAAAAGTCACAAAACCATCGGCTGATTTAATATCATAAGATTCATCTGCCAATAGATCGACAGCTACAACATTCTTCTCTTTATTTGGTTCAGATAAAGATGCTGTTTTGGTATTGTCAATTATTGAATTTGGTATTTGCTTTGAATCCAATATCGTTGTATCTTTTCTGATTTGTATAAACTTAGCATCTTTAGACCATGGCAAATTATAGGATGCATAACTACCATCTTTTTGATCAGCAATAGCTTCATCTTCAAAAAGAACAGCTTCGTCCGAGAAGCTATAAATAACTTTCTTGGAATTATCTAAAACCTCTACAAAATAAATGTTATGCTGACCCAACTCAGTATTCGGAATCGAAAATCGTGAAACCTCATATACTTTAGTATCAATAATCTTTGCTGCGTTTAAAGAAAAACTATCAGAATATTTAAGATTGACATAAACTGAAATACCCCTGTTTGATTCTGCCGCAACAGTACCTGAAAAAATGAAAGAAATTGTGATTATTAAAAATATATAGCTTTCCAAAAATTTTTTTATCATATTATTTCACCTATCATTAAAATTATTTTTCCTATTTATTATTTACTATACTTTTGGAAAGCTTCTTTTACTAAATTAAATTGTGTGGGAGAAAATACAAAAGAGCCATACTTAGCCATAATATTTATGGAAGTTTCTCTAGACCAATTATAATATAAGCAGCTTGTTGTCCAACCTGTTTTTCTTCCCGCATAACAAGTACGATTAGAGAATTTACCATCATCCGTTTTATTAGGTATTGTATTAGTAGTCGAACCAGGCGTACTATCGTAATATAAGTATTCATCATTCAAGAGAGCAAAGATATGTGTAAATTCATGTAAGACTAAATGCTTAGGAGATGGGGAGAGACTCAGTCGTGTAACAGTTGCTATGCCCAATGTTGGATAACCCGCTCCTCCACTACTGACGGTTCCATTTGGATATTTGTAACTTACTTTATTATCTATTAATAATACTAAATCAGCACCATATTTAGAACGATATGCTGTCACTAATGAATTATTACATTGCACAAGGGGACCACTCGTTGAACGCGGGGGTGGTTCCATAATACATTTAAACTCGTTAGCCGAAGAGCTATAAGACACAAAATCGTATGCGCTCTTATTACTTTTATAAGGCTCTGCTAAAGTAAGTGCAGACTGTACATCACTTAAAGTAGTTTTAAACTCTGAAGTAGATGCAAATTGATTTCCAATTACTAGAACCCTGACTGAGCCTGGTTTTAGATTTTTTACTATATTTGGGTTAACGATAGGTGGAGGCGTAGTTGGTTTTGGAGGTGTTTTTGGTTTTGGAGGCGTAGTTGGTTTTGGAGGTGTTATTATTTTTGGCTTGGCAATTACTAAACCAGCTACAACGTTAGATGGTAATGATACGTTACCAGCTGCATCAAATGCTTTTACCCTATAGTTATATTGGATGGTACTGTTAAATATTGAGGTATCTCTGAACTCTAATTTTGAAAAATTACTAACATTACCTATATTAACCCACGTAGTTGATGTGCCTGATGATGAATCGATTGATCTTTCGATAAAATACCCAATAACACCAACATTGTCAGTGGAGCTATCCCATGAAAGTTTCGTATAACCGCCATAACCTTGTGATGATAGATTTTTTGGTGTAGTCGGCGGAGTCGTATCGATAAATGTAGATTTGGAAATGATTGTTTTTGATTTTGGTGGATTCGTTGCAAATAAACCGCCTGGAATCAAAAAATTCAAGAATGAGTATAACAATGCATACATTATTATACCTATTACTGTGCTGGCTATTATTGCTCGCGCTTTTTTTGTTTGTTCAAGATTACCACCTGCTGTAGTATATATTACAGATCCATAAACTACACCACCAACGGCCACAATACCCACACCGGCAGATAAGATACTGAATGATAATAAAACAACTCCCCACAAACCAGTGTCTTCGAGAGAACCCCAGCCAAGCTCTTTACATGAAACTATAGACGTTACCACACCCCCGCAGCAACTCTCACCAGATTTCAGGACCTTACCTCCACAATCAGCAGCATAAGCCGTAGGGATCGCAAAAATCCCAATAATGGCCATGACGAGTAATGCACCAACAATAATTGTTTGTTTTATTTTCATTCCAACTTAAACAATATTGTAGAATCTATAATATGTCAAGATTTACAGTGGAAATTTAAAGATGAAGCTCAAAACATAATTTATATATAATAAATATTGACATCGATTAGCATTAGTGGTATAATTTAAGTATGAACCAAGAAGATTTAAACCGTAGTCAGACAAAAGAAAAATCACCAGACATTAAACTGGTAAGAATGAAGCGACTGGGTTTGGCGGTGATATTAGCTGCTGTGATAGGAACAGGACTAAACGAGTGCGCGCATATTACCTTCGATAGCACGTCGACAACTCCAGTTACAAATGAACGAATTATACACGATAGTCTTAAAGATAATGGGTCAGGCGATTTTGAGTATATTGAAGGGTCTATTGACAATACTGAGGCAATAGATGTAGAGGTAATAAATGATAGTATTAGAGATAATGGGTCAGGCGATTTTGAGTATATTGAAGGGTTTATTGACAATAACACTTCAGAATCAAACTCTGGAGATAAAAATATTAGCCCAAGCCCAAAATAACCAATTATAGGTCCTAGACAACGATATTCACTAACCGACCAGGAACATAAATAACCTTGGTCGGTTTTTTATTTCCTATAAATAATTTCACATTATCATTGCCTAAGGCAAGTTTTTTAATATCTTCTTCATCTGTATCTTTTGCAAGCTCTAGTTTGGCTCGCAACTTACCATTCACTTGGACTATTATTGTCATTACATCGGACTGCAGATATTTATTGTCCCACTTTGGCCAATGATCAACATGAATAGTGTCTTTGTTACCTATTTGATGCCATAATTCCTCTGTTATATGCGGCGAGAATGGCGACAATACCTGCAATAAGCTTTCGATTGCAAAGTCCCAGGCAGGTGATTTACCAATTTTGTATTTTTCCTTTAATTTGAAATAGTTATTTACAGCTTCCATCATTGCTGACACGGCTGTGTTAAATTTATCGTCTTCGATATCAGAGGTTATTTTTTTGGCTGTTTTATGAGCAATTGATAATATCTCGTTTTCAGCAGTTTTATCTAAATCAACATCACCAGATTCGATGTATTCCTGGGTCAAATTCCAAACACGGTTTAAAAAACGATATGAGCCAGGCACACCGCGAGTGTCCCAAGGCGCTTCTATATCGTAAGGAGCGATAAACATTTCGTAAACACGTAAACTATCAGCGCCATAGCCACTATCCATTATTTCGAGTGGATCGATTGTATTACCTTTAGATTTGCTCATCTTTGAACCATCTGGTGCCATTATGTAGGCGTTATACATCATGCGCTTAAATGGTTCTGGTGTAGAGACAAGACCAATTTTATAGAAAAATCGCATCCAAAAACGTGAATACAGTAAATGAGCAACCGCATGGTCGGCTCCATTGTAAAAATCAACAGGTCCCCAGTGCTTTTCAATCTCTGGATCCCAGGCTTGCTTATTATTAAATGGATCCAAATAGCGTAGGAAATACCAACTACTACAGGCATAACCATCCATAGTGTCTGTCTCGCGTTTCGCGGGCATTCCACAGTTTGGGCATGTTGTATTCACCCAATCGGTAGCGCTAGCTAAAGCTGAGGTTTCACCGTCTTTTGGTTTGTAATCATCGATATCAGGTAGAATCACCGGCAGTTGATTATTAGGAACTGCCACAGCACCATGCTCGGGACAATGAATAATCGGGATTGGAGCACCCCAATATCGCTGACGACTAATTAACCAGTCCCGCATTTTGTATGCAGTTTTCGTACGTCCAACGCCTTGCTGTTCAAGCCAAGCAACAATTTCCTCACGAGCTTCACTTGACGCCATTCCATCAAAAGCACTAGAATTTACCAATACACCTTCGCCACAATATATGTCTGGCTTATATACATCACCAGTTTCGTAGGCCTTTACAGCTGATTTTGCCCTGTATAATATTTCTAACCAATGATGAGCACCACTATCTTCTTTTTTAAGATCATTAATAATTTCATCGATATCAGACCAAACTACAGAAAAATTTTCATGAGATTCTTGTTGTTGTTCAATTTGGTTATTGGCGTCAATCATGACCAGGAAATTATATGCTAACGACCTACGATTGCTGTCTTTTATACTATTATAATAATACGAATAAACAGGATCACCCAATGTAACCATTTTCTGAACATCAATAAATCCGGCTTCTTCTTTTAGTTCACGATAAGCTGTTTGTTCATAAGATTCTCCATCCTCGTGACCGCCACCTACCAACCAACGCCTATCACCGTTCATGATACTCATATATTTTTTTGTTTTTGAATCATAGCCAATTACTACAACTCCACTAACTTCTTTAGAGTCTGGTAGAAATTCACCAAAGTCTCTTGAAATAACTGCACAAATTGGCAAATTAAATTTTTCGGCAAAGGCAAAATCTCGTTCATCATGTGCAGGCACTGCCATTATAGCGCCTGTTCCATAACCAGCTAATACATAATCTGCTATCCAGATTGGAATATTTTCACCATTTGCTGGGTTAATAGCATAACTGCCTGTAAACACTCCCGTTTTTTCGCGTGACTCATTCATACGCTCAATTTCTGATTTACGAGCTGATTCAGTTACGTATGACTCAACTGAACTTTTGGTATTTTCTGTAACTAATTCATTTACAAATTTATGTTCGGGAGCGATAACCATAAAAGTAGCACCAAATAGAGTATCAGGACGAGTTGTGAAAACAGTGATAATTTTATCACTACCATCTATCTTGAATTCAACTTCGGCACCCTGAGAGCGCCCAATCCAATTTTTCTGCATGGTTTTTACCATTTCAGTCCAATTTAGATCATCTGTTGCATCCAATATTTCATCAGCATATTCGGTAATCTTGAAAAACCATTGTTTAAGATTCTTTTTAACAACCTGATTACCGCATCGCCAACATTTGCCTGCTTCGACTTGTTCATTTGCAAGGACCGTTTGATCCGTTTCACACCACCATTGTGGACTTTGTTTTTGATAGGCTAAACCACGTTCAAATAATTGATTAAAAATCCATTGAGTCCAACGATAATAAGATGGATCAGCCGTGCTAATCTCTTTTGACCAATCATAACTATAACCAAGTCGCTTTAATTGACGTTTAAAATTAACTAGAGCTTCATCATGAGCAATCCTAGGGTTTTTACCGATTTTTATAGCATAATTTTCAACTGGAAGACCAAATGAATCCCAGCCAATAGGATGATATGCATTATATCCTTGCTGACGCTTGGATCGAACTTTAATATCGCTAAACTGAAAGGTTCGTCCGTGACCAATATGAATCCCAGCACCAGTAATCCCCGGCAACATACTCATTGCGTAGTATTTTGGCTTTGTATGGTCAGAAAAGTCTACTTTATAGGTGCCTTCATTTTCCCAAACTTCTTGCCATTTTTTTTCAATTTCTGTTGGATTATAACGCTTCATGTCAAATGCAGTATATCAAATCTATCTTAAAGATGCTACAGAGGTGAAATATTTATGGTTTATTTGTAAACTGATTTAATAGAATATCGAATACATTCCCATTTTTTGTTGAATCGATACTACTTGCAGCAGGATAGTCTGAATTTGTGTCATATGATGTGTCGTTAATTGAAGCTTCATATGATGAATATATAGAATCGTACATTTCCTCAATATAGGTCTGTAGATCAGTTAGAGTGATGAAATCCTTTGGAGCTGATACTGTTACTGTTTGATTAAATTTTGGTTCAACTGTCAATAATGCAAGATTCTTTGAATATTCACCCTTTCCTGATACTTTTGTCTCAAATTTAGTTATTTGATGTCCCCATGTGCTTATCCAAATTTTATTAGTTACTTCTGATGTATCGTCACTAGATTTTTCTGGTTCTTGTATTTGTTCTTCGTCTATATTAAAACTACTATCACATGCCTTTAGGTCAGTGTAGATTTTCGTGCTCTTGAAACCTTTAGCGAATGACTTTAGGGCAGTGTAGTTCAAACTCAGTAGGTAACCTGAGCTGCCGTTAGTTTCACCTAATTCATCGTCGATAGCTATGAATTGATTTTTCTGGTATAAATTAGTAACTTCTTTGGTGTCATTTTGATTTTTCTTGAAATTGTCGACAGCTTTATTTAGACATTTTTGAGTAGTTGAGTAGCTATCGCTATAAGTTTTCATATCATCACTGGAAACTCTAATCCATACGCCATCAATCTTGTTTACGAACTTATCAATAGCGTCGATTACCGATTGAGGCATTCCGGATCCAAGAGTTGTTTTTAATTCCGCAACTATACTCTTCAGATCTTGAACTTTCACATATAGATCACCTTTTGAGTCGTATAAACCTGATCCACTTAATTGAAATGTTTTTCCTGAATAAACAATCTTAAAACCAACATCGACACTTCCGGTAGCGTCAGCCTGTTTAGCGTCTACATTGACTTCGATATTCATTTTTTCACTATACCTATCGTCCATGTTCATAGTAAACTTGCCGGTATATATAGAAGTTTTTGCAGTAACCATATTAATTACCGCATCTGCTAGTACTTTCTTTGGATTTTGATACCAAGATGTATACGCAAGTGTTGTTCCACCACCAATCAGGACAATAGTAAATGCAATCACAAGACCAATAATAAGTTTTTTATTTTTTAGCCAATTTGGACCAGCCGGTTTAGTAGATGTAACCATCGGTTGAGTAGTCGCCATGTTAGTCAAAGGCTCTGCCATTGAAACAGAATTATCTTGTGTAGCTGTTGGATTGAAACTTGGTTCAACTGGAGTAATTGGAGTAGTGTCATTTTGAAGGACCGGAACTGGTTGTTGAACTGCTGGACTATAGCCATCAATTGATGTCGCTGGTTTTTCCGACATGCTGTCATTAGAAAAATTATTTTCTTGTGTGTTTACTACAGGTTGCTGTTCTATATCTTTATTTTCGTCTGGCATAAAAAATCCTTTTTTTATAATTATGCAAATGTTGATTTTAGCTTATCATAAGCGGTACGAATAAAACAAGAAGTATCGACATAATTTTATATGATATTATTTGAATTTTGAAAAAAAGTTATTTTTTCGATTCATCCAATATGATGACTGGCGAACAAGTTGTGATTCGTCAGCTGTTGAATGTAACACGACTTTTACGGCCTCCTCAAGAAATATTCCGCTTTCTGATCCCTTGAAAAGAATAGCTTCGCCACTTTCAATAACACTTTTTGTAAATGCTCCAGCTGATAATGCATCGTCGAAACATTTAACTTGACAGCCTCTGGCTTTTGCCGCAGGTGCTAAAAAGCTTTTCGTCTGAGGTCCAACAGTTATCACCCAAGCCAACTGATTCGGATCACATAGCTTTCCAAGTTCTTCATGTTCAAATGCTGCTGTTTGACCTAACTCATTCATGTCACCAAATACTACAATCCTCTGTGAACCAGATAGTTTATATAATTCCTGTAATGAAGATTTTGCGGCTAAAGGACTTGAATTATATGAATCATCAATAATCGTTGAACCATCACATCCTCGAAGTTTATTCATACGACCCGGCAATGATCGAATTAGCGAAAGACCCCTTACTATTTCGGATGTGCTCATACCAAATTTTAACGCAACAGCACCAGCTGCAATCGCAGGCCTTAGAGTATGTTCACCAAATAGTTGAATCGTTGCTGGCATTGGATCAGGTAGTTCTGGGGCTATAAATAAACCTATATGTCCTTCTTTGGCAGTGTAGTTAGCACTCAAAAAATGGTATTCAGCAGTTGCACTAGTTCCATAAGTGTTAATATTAGAATTTGTTAAATATTTAGCGTAAACACCATCAATATCATCTTTATTGATTAGAGCCATTTTTGAAAAATTCGCTACAGATAACTCTTCTGCGGCAACGTTTTCAATTGTATTAAAATATTCCATATGTTCAGCCGAGACTGCTGTTATAACAGCTATATCTGGATGGAGATAAGTTCCGAAATATGGCACTTCGCCAATTCTGTCAGATCCTAGTTCCTGAACAATGATATCAACATCAGTAGGATCTTTAATGCGCTTTTTGGCTGCACGAAATACACTTAACCATTCTCCAATTTTTTTGATGTTTTTGGGGTATTCAATTCCTAATATCGCTAATGGAGCGCTCATGTGGGTATTATGATTATCCATATGTAGTCGCACCTTGAAATGTTCTGATAATACAGTTGCAATTGCTACTTTAGTGCTAGTTTTTCCAACACTACCTGTAACAACTATCAACTTTACCTCGGGATGTTTTACGAAGTATTTATTTACATATTTTTCCATCCGTTTTTGGATATATGTTTTAAACATAATAACAATTATACATTAACAAGTTGATTAAGTGATGATTGAAAGATTGTATTTTGTTATTTTTGCTAATTAATTGAATCTACTAACCTGTTTACTAATACTCACCAAGCTGTTATTACTTTTTATGAAATTATTTTTTATAACTAAAATTTCGTAGTTTGATACAACAAAAACTGGTATGTATTTCAATTTTTCAATTATCTTTTACAAAAAGCCCTTGTTCGGTTCTTTCGTCGTCGGAAAGATGGCTGTAATAATCCCATAATATTGGTGCGAATTCTTTTATCGAACCCTCAGCTTCTTTAAACATTGTTTGCGCTCCATGTTCATCCATCCAACCCTGAGACAATATTTGCTTTAAAATTAATGGTTCATCAACACCACAGCCTACAAAACCCTCTGCAACTCTAGCCATTAATTCCATAGGGGTTTTAGATATTTTTGCAAAATCTTCAATAATTTGTAAACCTGCGAATAATCTTGGTTGCATGTCTGACTGATTTTTACCGTCATATTCCATCTGGATTATTAACATCCTTGGTAATGAAAAACCGTAAATAGCATTTATAGGAGCCATGGCCTCGACGTAGTTTTTTGGTACAGATTGCTGCTCATAGCCATCGCTAGGAACTGGTTCAATTCGATCTATTTGCTTGGTAAACTCATCATAAAGTGATGGGTTACATTCTTTTAATATTTCTTGATTTATAAATTTATACCAAGTGTTAATACCGATATAACGATCAAGCATAACTTCGGGTGATCTTTCTTTTATTAATTTTTCTACAATTGGACAACCTGCGCGTCCACCTGTGAATCTAGCTTGTTCATCAATAGGCGCATTTATGATGCCCGATTTTTGCATATCACCTATAAAACTACCTGTACCAAATTTTTCGCTATTAATAATTCCATATGCCATAAATGAATAATATCATACTAAGATTTTTTGTCACTATAATATATTCCAAAATCAGGTTAGGGTTTGCTAGAATGTCATTAGGAGTGTTTATGGCATTAATAGTAATAGCATACCCAAAATTAATAAATAGTGATTTTGAATGGATTCAGAAATATAGGCAAAAAAATGACGAGCTTTATTATAGTGTTATAAAACCACATTTTACTTTAGTCTTTCCAGTTTTTGACTACTCTGACGAAAAGTCAATTATTAATCATATAGTAAAAGAGCTCCGAAACACTAAAACTATAAAATTCAACGTTAATCATGTCGAAATTAATAAAGATGCTTTTAACGAATACTGGCATACATTCCTGGTACCTGATATTGGAAGTAAAAACATTGTAAATTTACATGACAAATTATATTCGGGTGTTTTAAAAAAAGAGTTAAGGACTGATATACCTTTTACGCCACATATAGGTATAGGTAATAGTAAAAATATGAAATTGATAAAAAAAGAAGCCAGTCGTCTGAATTCTAATCAGATTAATATAACTGGTTTAATTGACTGCGTTGATATTTGTAGGTATGAAGATAATGACACCATAACCACAATTAAAAAAATAAAACTGCAAAAAAAGTAATCAATATAGATTAGCTAGTAATCGTGATAATGAATTCCTAAATTTTATTAAAAACGATTCTTTTTTTATTATATCTAACGTCACCTGACGACAGCCTTTTAGGTCTTTATTAAATATTTGATAATGTTCAGAAATTAGTTTCGAGTCGAATATTAATAAAGTATCTTCCTGTTGTAGGCTAAAACTACGAATATCAAAATTCGTAGTCCCAATTGAAACCATGTCGTTGTCTTTGACTAATGTTTTTGAATGAAAAAAGCCGTCATCGTATAGGTAAAATTTAACACCACCCGCTAGCAATCCAGCAAAAAATGATTGAGCTGCCCACCAAGGAGCTTTTTTATCTGGTACTCCCGTAATCATGACCCTAACATCGACACCAGATAAGGCTGACGTAACAAGAGCATCAAGTAATGTTTCGTCAGGAATAAAATATGGTGACTGAATATAAATTTTATCTCGAGCATTCGTAATTGCAGAGAGATATAATTGTTTTGTAGCCTCAAACTCTAATTCTGACCCCAAATAAGATAATTGTGTGATGATATTTCCAGTTTTTGCATCACTAGGGAAAAATTTGTCTTTATATAAATCCTCGCCTGTTCTTTTTTGCCAATCCCTAGAAAAAACATCCTGCAATGAATAAACTGCCTTACCTGTGACCCTTAAATGTGTATCGCGCCAAGTTTTATATCGACCGCCTCCATCGATATATTCTTGACCCATATTCATTCCACCTGTATAGCCAATTAATCCATCAATTACTGCAATTTTTCGGTGATTACGATAATTCAATTTTCGAAAATCACGCGCCTGGGCATGTACTTTAGCACCCATCCTTTTTAACTTTCTAAGTTCAGATTTACTATATTTAATTGAACCAATAAAATCGTAAATGATCCGGACTTCAATACCGTCTTTTATTTTTTTCGATAAAATATCAAATATTTGTTTCGTTAACTCATCTTTTTCCCAAATGAAATATTCTAGATTGATAAATGACTTTGCATTTGATATATCTTCCATCAATGAATCAAATTTTTCTTGACCATTATCAAATATCTTTACCGAATCAGCCATCAATATCTGTGTTTTATTATTAGAAGTCGTCAATTTAATTGCAGATTTTGACCAACTAGATAGATTAACACCAGAATTTTTATTTTCGGAATATAATTTACTCATGAACTTTCTACGGCTTGAATGTTCTAATTTTTTACTATCCCTTTGTTTTCGTTTTGCATTCCGCCAATCTCTACCCAGTGCCATATAAAGTAAGAAGCCAATAACTGGCAAAAACAACATAACAAGTAGCCATGCAATTGTTTTAGTAGGTTCTCTATTATCTGCAATTAATCTGATTAATGAAATTACAAAAACAACATAAAAAAGTAGTGTTAATAATCCAACTATCATATAAATACTATTTTACATCATTTTAATAATATTACTGCTATACTTTAGATACCATAAAATATTAATGGAATATCAAGAATGGAGTTAGAAATGAAAAATATACTAATCCGTTGGGCGTTGTCAGCAGCAGCAATTGCAGGAGCTGCTTATGTAATTCCTGGCATTCGCGTAGAAGGAAATGGAATAATTGCAGTGCTAGTATTCGCAGTTATTTTGGGACTCGTTAACGCCGTTTTGAAGCCACTTATTTCCCTGTTTTCTATAGGTTTTATTATATTAACACTTGGTCTTTTTATGCTTGTTATTAACGCCCTTACCTTATGGGGAGCATCATATGTAGCTGTAAATTGGTTTCATATAGGATTTTATGTCGATGGATTTTGGGCAGCATTTTGGGGATCGATAATGATTAGCATTTTGACAATGATATTTTCGATTTTTATAAAAGATGATGATAAAAAATAGCTTTCATATAAATTTAATCACTACACGAACTGCTTATATTTTATTTGTCTGAAATTATTCTACCTTCACTTATTTCAATAATTCAATTTGTTTGATTTGTGATTCTATCGTCATAAGTAACAATATTAAATGTACTGATGATTTTTAATTTTTTAGACAACGAACGGAAAAATTGTCGGTCTTATCAGACGCAAATCTATTTACCAAACCTGGATAATAGCCAGTATCGAAGCTACGATACCATGCGGCCGTAGGCTCAACCGAATATTGTGAACTAGTCCAGACCCCACCAAAAACACCAACATAATCAAACCACCCCCAATACTGACCTGTAAGTAATAAATTAAAACCACTAGATCCACCGTTGATTAATTTTGTAGCTTGATCTGTACCCCTTTCACCAATAGTATCTGCATCAACCTGAGACATACCAAGATATTTTTCTAGTGTTTTATACTCTGTATCTGTTGGAATGTGAAAACCAGTCGGACAAATACCTTGCGCAGCCTCTGTGGTTGAACCTTTCATAGCGGTGTCCCATTGATACAACCCACCACCAGATGTACAGTTACTTTCAAGATTTGCGTAACACCATTTTTGTCCTATCGATTGATTTACTCCACCATTTACTTTTGTGCCGACATTCATATTATATTTCATCCAAAATTGAGTACCGATTATAACAGTAGGTATTAAATCAGCTATAGTTGGAGCGGAAGAATTTGTAATAGTGTATACAACCGTTGACCCAGGATCTGTGGCATTTAGACTATAGGTTTGAGCGTTGTCAACCGGTGAGCCAGGTTCATAATTATATGTATTACCTGAACTTGATTTTAGGCAATATCTAGTATCAACAATATTGCCAGAATTCAATGGACAATTATCACCATTTATAGATTTTGGATAGTAACTATTATCTACTTTATACATCTCTAACTGTTTAGATGCTCCAGTTAAATCTGATTGTAATGAAGCTTCTTTAGCTTTTTTACTTACACCTGTATAACTAACTATCGTTATCGCTGCTAGTATGCCTATTACTACTACTACTACCAGGAGTTCGACTATTGTGAAGGCAGAGGACTTAGATGTTTGTTTGATTATCATTTAGATATTAATATATCACCCACCCTTTTAGAGCACAAGCGGGAATATATATTATTATAATTGAATCCGTCTAAATAATCAGACGGATTCAATATTGTTGCTGTTGCGCGCCCACCCGGGGCACTTTTTTTGTTTATTAATGCTATGTTTATTTTTAGCGCAAAGGTTACCCCTTTTGCGCACCAGCCATATTAGTATTATGACTTATTTTTATTTATAACACAAGCTTTTTTATTGCTCATACCGCTCATACTAGTATTTTTTATGAAACTATGCTTAAATAATGATGTTCAGAAGCACACGCGTATAAAGGCAAAAGGCGGGCGCTTACCTCTTGTAGGTAAACTCTCTTCTTCGCAAAAATCGCAGAAGCGGTCGATCTGACGATAATTTAGAATCAGATAAGAAGAAAAGAGTACCTAAAGTATATGGCACAGCAAAATCTATTCATCGGTAGCTTAGCATACGCTACTACTGACGACACATTGAAGGCTCATTTTGAGCAAATTGGTGAAGTTACAAGTGCAAGAGTTATCACTGACCGTGATAGCGGACGTTCAAAAGGCTTCGGCTTTGTTGAAATGGCTAATGAAGCAGATAACCAAAAAGCAGTCGATCAACTTGACGGCAAAGAACTTGACGGACGCGCAATCAGCGTTGGTCTTGCTCGACCAAAGGAAGATCGACCTCGTCGTGACTTCGGTGGTGGCGGCAACGGTGGTGGTAATGGTGGCAGCGGTGGCGGTTCATTCCGACAACGTAGCTGGTAATTAATTACTAGAAACCTAAATAACACCTCGTTTTATATCGAGGTGTTATTTTATTTTTCAAAAATTATAATTAAACTTTTAAACCTAATTGCCATGCAATAAAAGTTAGTTTCTCGGAAATTGAATCTATCATCATTGATCTAGGTTTTGATCCAGAATGACCTGTATTTCGTTCCAGTCTCATTAAAACGATATTTGGATTATCGACATTTTGTAGCTTTGCTGTCATTTTATATGTATGCATTGGATGAACACGTGTGTCATTTTCTGAAGTTATAAAATAAATTGATGGATAATCTATTGCATTATCTACATTATGATAAGGACTCCATTTAATAATATAATTAAAATCTTGAATATTATCTGGATCACCATATTCATTCATCCACCTACTTGCTATTAATAATTTATGATAATGTATCATGTCTAGTAATGGCACAGCGCAGACGACTGTTTTAAATAAATCTGGACGTTGCATAGTTACTGCCCCAACTAATAGACCTCCGTTACTACCGCCAATAATAGCCAAGTGTTCTTTATCGGTATAATTTTTCATTTGTAAATACTCAGCACAAGCAATAAAATCATCAAATGTATTTTGTTTTTTGTCTAATATACCATCTTGATGCCATTTTTCCCCATATTCGCCACCGCCACGTAGTACTGATAATACATAGACGCCTCCACTTTCTAGCCATGCCATATTTGTATACATATAATATGGTGAAATTATATTATTAAAACCACCATAACCATACAGTATAGTTGGATTCTTTCCGTTCAGTTTAAGACCCTTTTTATAAACAATAAAAATTGGCAATTTTGTTTTATCTTTGGATTTTGCCCATTCTCTTTTGATAATATAATCATCAGGATTATGATTTATTTTTATGACAAAATACACTTTGGAATCTAGACTAATTGTATTCATTTTATAAATGATGCCTGGCTGAACCATTGTTTCAACCCTATAATAAATTTCGTCATCAGTTGAACTAGTTTTTAAATAAATATTTGCAATATCTGGTGCAGGTAATTTACCTTTTTTATTACCGTCGTGATCAAAAATATCGACTTTCGTAGAAGCGTCATGTAAATAACTAACGAATATTCGCGACTTCGTTATTGAAAAAGAGACAATCAACATATTACTTTCAGAAATTAGTTCTTTATATTGTTTAGCTGTATTATTTATATCATTATTTGGAATGACAATAATTTTAACATTAGGAGCGTTGAGATTGGTACCGACAACCAATTTGTCGGGCAACGGTACAACATCAAATTGGGCATTTTTATCAATAAATAATTCATTTATTTTTCCACTTTTTATATCGAATAAATATACATCATTTACACTCCAGGCTTTTGAAACACTAATCGCTAAATATGGTGCACCGAATCTACGATCGATAATGATTTTATCATCAGCTGGGCGATCTTTACCAAAAATAAGTTCATCACCATCAAAATTATCACCGAGTTTATGTAAATATAATTTCGTATGCATTCTAACATCATTTTCAGACACAGTATTAGGCTTTGGACCTCTCGTATAAAAAAATCCCGAATTATCATCTAGCCAATTAATATTACCGTTTGCATTAATTATTTCAACATCGATATCTTTTCTAGTATTAACATTGCGAACTTTTAGGGTTGGGATTTCGTTACCTTTTTTTGCTATTCCATATACCAATAAATTACCATCATGAGATGGAGACCAAAAACTAAGTTCTATCGACTCGCCACCACCAATTTCAGCCAAATCTAGTAAAACTTTCTCTTTACTTCCATTATCAACTATTAAACTTGGAAAATCATCATTTGGAAATTGGCATCTAAAAAAAATAACACCATTTTTATTTACTGGCATACTATGCATTTCCGTGCGAATATAAGGTTCGATTTTTTGTTTCCAAATATTAAAATTTGGTTGTTTTTTTAATATTGAATCTGTGTATTTATTCTGCTGATTAATCCATATTTTTTTATCGTGATTTTTGTTATCCTCAAGCCAACGATAATCATCAGCAATTTTATAGCCATGAAAATTTTCGATTGTTGAAACTTTTTTTGTGGCTGGTGGTTTATTTTTAAATACCATATTCGTCATTATATCATCGAATAAATATTTTTGATTTGAAGCTAACTCAAAATAGTAGAAGCAAGGAAAATTACTATCATTCCAATAATTGTTGAAATTGTAGTCCAAGTTGCGGGATGACGATGATGGCTTTCAGGAATTAAATCGCTGGCACTGATATATAAGAACAATCCTATAAAAAATGCCATTACCAATCCAAGAATCTGATTTTGCACATTCATTAAATAAGCAGATACGACACCTAATGCTGGGGCTAACGCATCAACCGCAAGCCACTTAAGTGCGATTTTTCGCTTGCCTTTTGTTTTAATAATCATATTTACAGTGTTTACTCCATCTGAAAAACCATGGATCAAAACCGCCAATGCTACTACTCCACCAATTGCTGGTGATATCTTGAATGCCAAGCCAATACTAAATCCATCCAAGAAACTATGAAGTATTATTGCAGAAGCTCCGAATTGACCTTTGTGATGTTGGTTTTCGCAATTATCATCATGATCACCGTGTGGCGAAAAGAATCTATCGATTAGCATAAATATCGCAAAACCAATAGCAATTAAACCAGAGACAACCTGGACACTAAAAAAACCTTTAGTTAATTCTAAAGATTCTGGCAATAGATCAAAAAGTGCAACTCCTAAAATTGCACCAGCGCCAAAACCTAAAATAAGATGTAATTTGTCTTTAAACTTTATAGCAAATAAACCACCCAAAGCGGTGCTTATTACTGCCGCAAATATTATAAGTACGATTATCATGTTGCGGTAGCCAATAATTCTTCAAATTTTGACTCATTAATAATATTTATATCAAAATCTTGCGCTTTTTTTAATTTACTAGCGCCTATTTTTTCGCCAACAACTAGGTATGTTGTATCGTGAGTAATAGTAGTTTGGAATGTTCCACCAAGTGAACGAATTTTATCAGCCGCCATATCCCTGGAAATATTTTTTAATGATCCTGTGATAACAAAATTTTGATCAAGCAATTTACCGAATCTGGCTTCATAGATAGGATCTACTCCAAGTTTTTTGAACTTTTTTAATAGATCTTCGTTTTCTGGATCTGCAAACCAGGCAACTATACTTTCAGCAACTACATCTCCGATTCCATCAATCGACTGTAGTTTATCTATTGAAGCTTGTTGCAGCTCATAAAGTGAATGAAAAGTATTTACTAGATCGATTGCCGTTTGTACACCAACATGACGTATCCCAAGACCATAAATAAATTTTTCAATTGTTGGGGTTTTTTTATTTGATATAGCATTAATTAACTTTTCTGCAGAAACCTGCGCAAATCTGTCAATCTTTAATAATTGTTCTTCACTAATCGAAAAAATATCAGCTATATCATTAACGATGCCCGAATCAACCAACGCCACCACGTTTTTTTCACCTAATGTATCGACATCAAGTGCACTTTTACTAGCAAAGTGCTCTAGTGACTTCTTCAGTAATATTTTTCCAGTCGCACCTTTTATACGATAAACAACTTCACCTTCAGGACGATAAAAATCTAATTCAGGATATTGACTTGCGAGAGCTTTTAAAAAATCAAATTTGAGTGTATTTTTAGGTCGTAGTTCTAAAACCACAGCTTGCACTTGAGGAATAATATCACCTGCTTTGAAAACGACTACAGTATCACCAATTCTAATATCTAGACGTGAAATTTCATCAGCATTATGCAAACTTGCATGTTGGACTCTTGTGCCTGCAACAATTACAGGTTCAAATACAGCTACTGGAGTCGCCGCTCCAGTTCTACCAATACTAATAACTATATCATTAACAACCGTTGTGGCCTGTTCAGGTGCATATTTATATGCAACTGCCGCACGTGGTTGTTTTCCTACAATACCAAGTTTAGAAAATTGATCACGATTATTAACTTTTATAACTAGACCGTCGGTATTAAAAGGTAGGTCATGCCTTTTTTTATCCCAAATATCCACAAAATCCATAACGTCATTGATATTACAAAATACAGAAGCTTGTTGATTTCTGCTTATACCAATAGCTGTTAGACCTTCATACGCAAACATATTTGTTTTTATTTCTCCTGGTTCATCACGTATCAAATCGTAAGCCCTGAAATGGAGTGGCCTTTTCGATACAAGTTTTGGATCAAGCTGACGAATTGTGCCCGCCGCTAAGTTTCTAGGATTTGCAAACTCAACCTTATCTAAATCTCGACGTTTTTTGTTTAGATTTTCGAAATCTTTCTTTAGTATTACAATTTCTCCACGCACTTCTGTACGGCCAAATAATAAAAATTCATATCCTTTAGCGCTTCTTAAACTTAATGGTATATTTTTAATTGTTTTAACATTTTCGGTAACATCTTCACCGACAAAACTATCACCACGAGTGATTGCTTTGGTGAATAACCCATCAATATATATCAAAGCACATGCTAGGCCATCCATTTTAATATCAGCAAAAAATTCATGTTTACTTCCGGGTAATAATTTGTCAGTTCGTTTCACCCAGGCCTCTACCTCACTACGATCAAAAACATCATTTAGACTAAGCATACGTGAACTATGTTTAGCTTTTTTAAAACCACCCAATAGTTCACTACCAACTCTTTGCGTTGGGCTATCAAAAGTCACAAGGTCAGGATACTGTTGTTCAATTTTCTTTAATTCATTGAATAAGCTGTCATATACAGCGTCACTAACTGATGGATCATCAAGAACATGATACTCATAACTATAATCAGCAAGTAAAACTCTGAGTTCTTTGGCTCTTATCTTAGGCAGGATTTGCATCATCAGCAACTACACTTCTATATAATAGATAAATATAACTTGTCGTCCAAACAATTGTTAATGCCCCAAGTACAAGTAGGCAAAACGGAACAGTCGGTACCCAAGAGATCGCAGACCAAAAACCTTTAATCCATTTATCCAACAATATTACTGGAATCATTACTAATATCCACGCTATTGATGTGCAAAAAAGCATCCAAATTAGACGAAGTAAGATACGTAATCGACGACCAACCACTAAATCTCCCGCAGTTCTTATTGCCTTGAATGGGTACATCCCAGGCAAAGTTACTATTATTAAAGCAAAGAAAGTACTCGTAATCCAGTATAATGAAAGCATCGTCAGCAAACCTGCTGCAATCCAAAACAACATAGCCTCAACTCCGCCATTCAATAATCCAGTTAGTGATGCAGCGCTAAAGCCGATGACAGCTAATGATAGTGGTAGTAATTGAATAACTATGAGTAATGAGACTATAAAAGTCGAAACTATTGGCGAGCCTGAATTATATAATCCATCACGTAGCCTTACTTCATGCCCAGCCATAATATTACGAAGCAACCAAATACTAGTTAATACAGTTATGAGAGTAATTAGACCAGCATATAGTTGTTGTACGTCTGTCAAATTTTGAGAGAGACCACCAGATGCTGCGGTAACGAACATCAATCCAGCTTTTCCAATTTCACCAAATCCGCCGCCAAATATATTGCCACTAGTAGCATCTAGAGTATTAGTTAAGGTTAAATACGTTTCCTGTGATGCAATTCCGACCATTAAAGCTGTCATTACAGCATATAAAAGTGCTAAACTTCCAAAAATTTTACGATTTTGCCATATTATTATTCCAACATACCTTGTAAAAGATATATAACCTGGTAGATCTAGTGAACGATTATAATCTCGTCGTTTAGTACGGCGAAAACTACGGTGTGGTCTGCGCTTTAGGTAGGTATCAGTCTTTTTTTTGTATTTATCGTATGACTTTTTAAAACTCATCTAAAACTTCCCTTCGTTCTTTTGTAATCTCGCAATACGTTCATCTAATGGTGGGTGGGTGCTAAATAACTTATTTAAAAAACCCGGTTTCAAAGGATTGGAAAAGAATAAGTGGGCCGAAGAGGTACTTTGACGTTTCATTGGTTTACCTTGTTTTTTTAATTTTTCTAGTGCAGATACTAGGCCGTTGGGATTTCTAGTAGTCATGGCACTAGTTGCATCCGCCAAATATTCCCTTTGACGACTAATAGCCATTTGAATAATTGCAGCAATTATCGGAGCTAAGATTATTACCAATATCCCAATTATCATCGCAACTGGTGATGTGTCGCTATCTCGATCACCAAAAATAAACATTCGAAGTATTATGTCTGTCAATATACCGATTACACTTACTAAACCAAAAGTTATCATGCTTAAGCGGATATCGTAGTTTTGAACATGCCCCATTTCATGAGCCATAACAGCATCCAGTTCACTATCGTCCATAATATCAATCAAACCTGTCGTAGCAGCAACTATAGCGTGTTTTGGATCTCTTCCAGTAGCAAACGCATTTGGAGCAGGATCTTCAATAATATAAACCTTTGGCATTTGCATACCAGTCGTAATTGATAGATTTTCAACAATTCTGTAAAATCTAGGATTATCGCGTTTTTCAATCTGCTTTGCGCCTGTCATTGCAATCGTCAAATTTGTGGCAATAAAATATTGTAAAATCGTATAAATTGCAGCTCCAGCTACAACAAAATATGCAATATTTGTATTACCATAAAAATAACTCACTACCCAGCCAATCGCACTAATGAGACCTACGAATAGTGCCATAATAAGTATAGTGTTACGTTTATTAGCGGCAATTGCTTTATACATTTATAAACAACTGACTTTTATTAAAATTTAACTTCCACCGGTTTTTCAGCTTGTTTTTGTTCAGCTTCGTCAAGTTCAAAAAAGTCACGATTTTTGAAACCAAACATTCCAGCAATAACATTACTTGGAAAAGTTTGAATCTTTGTATTTAGATCACGAACACCACCGTTATAGAAACGACGTGAAGCTTGAATTTTATCTTCTGTATCTACTAGTTCTTGTTGTAGCTCAACGAAATTCTGACTAGCTTTTAAATCAGGATATGCTTCTGCAACTGCGAACAGGCTTTTTAGTGCACCCTCAAATTGGTTTTCAGCTGCAGCTGTCTCTTTTACACCTTTAGCATTCAATGCATTTGCTCGAGCTTCAGTAACTGCCGTAAATACACCGCTTTCATGTTTAGCGTAACCCTTAACTGATTCAACTAGATTCGGAATCAAATCCAAGCGACGTTTTAATTGAACAGTTATATCGCTCCATGCTTCATCAACACGAATTTTCAATGTTACCAATGAATTGTATGCAATCCATAAAAATATCACCAGAAGTAGTATTACTCCTAAAATAATCCAAATAGCTGTAATCATAACTTTCCTCCTCAAAAATTACCGTGTTATATCTATTATTATAGCAAATATATAAAATTAAAATAAGAGTAAAAAATAAATACCAAACAATTACGTCTAGTATTTATATTGGTGCGTGGAGCGGGACTTGAACCCGCACGGCCGTGAGGCCAAGAGATTTTAAGTCTCTCGTGTATACCAATTCCACCATCCACGCTAATTGTTTGGAGGCACGTATGGGAGTCGAACCCATTTAAAAGGTTTTGCAGACCTCTACGTAACCGTTCCGTCAACGCGCCACCTCGTAAATATTATAGCAGACAAATAAATTCTTTAAACAAGCATAATATTTGACCGCAAATAATACATTATATAATATTTTTTTATTTTGAAGGACGGACCTTCAAATTGGTAGTAATGTTGTATAGTATGTAACTATCTTGATTTTGATAATAAGTCTAGTAAATTAGATTTTGAAGTTGCACCGATTGTAGAATTTACAATAACACCGTCTTTATAGATCAGGAAAGTTGGTAAACTATTAACCCCCAACTTTTGAACCAATTCCATCTCGACAGATGCGTCAAGTTTTATAATTTCTGCCCAATCTGACACTTCCTCTTTAAGTGCGTCCAACACTGGTTCCATACCCCTACAGGGTGCGCACCATGGAGCCCAAACATCTAATAAAACTATCTTTTTTGATTCCAAGACATCTTTTTGAAATGTACCATTATCTGTTGCTTTCATAACCATCCTTTTGTATTATCTGTCGTTAGTGTAATAATAACAATTATCGTTGACATACGCAATATATAGCGCCTATACTTAAAAACACACGCAACATATAGCGTATGTGCAAAAATTAAGACACAAAATGTATGGGGATAGAGGTGAAAAAATGAAAAATGTGTATCAACCGATATTAGACCTTGACGAGGCCAAAAAACTAGACGAGATTCATAAAATTGGGTGTGAAGTACCAACCCCACCTTCAAAACTTGCAGAACCAAAATTAAGTGAGAATGCTTGGTATATTGGAAGAACTCGTTATGCACGTCGTGACAAAACTGGGAACCCTATAGAAACACCCCGAGAAATGTTTTGGCGTGTAGCATATAATATTGCAACAGCTGACAGATTATACGGTGGAGATGAAAAAACACATATAGCGACTGCTGTTAAATTCTATAGACTTATGTCAACTAGCCGATTTTTACCTGGAACACCCACACTTTTGAATGCCGCAAAACCAAAACAACAATTATCATCTTGTTTCGTACTACCAGTACCTGATAATTTAGAAGGTATTTTGGAGTCAGCAACAGATATGGCGCTTATTCATAAATCTGGTGGAGGCACGGGTTTTGCATTTTCAAGACTTCGACCAAAAAATGATATTTTATCAACATCAGGTGGCACGACTACAGGCCCAATTTCATTCATGCAGATGTATAACGATATTACGTCTTCAGTACGTCAAGGAGGCGTTAGACGTGGCGCAAATATGGGAATACTACACTATAATCACCCAGACATATTATTATTTGCGATTTATAAACTCGATGAATTTTCATTAACTAATTTTAATATTTCGGTTACTACATCTAAAGAGTTTTTTGATCAGATAAAAATCGACAAAGATCTACTTGCTGATGATTATGAGAAAGATTTCGATTTTGATACGTTGATATCTGAGGTACGTGAAGCACATCAAACTCGTGACATGGATTTAAAGAATGTCAGATTAGATGCCGCAGTAGCGAAACTTACAAAATGGTGTACCGAAGAAGATCTAAATTACGGATACCCACTAATTAACCCTCGAAATAGCGAAGTTATGGGACGCCTTAACGCAAAGAAAGTTTTTGATTTAATCACTCGATTCGCATGGCAATATGGTGATCCAGGAATGATATTTATTGATCAAATAAATAACTCTAGAGCCAATCCTACACCTCTACTAGGCCAAATTGAAGCAACAAATCCCTGTGGTGAACAACCACTACTACCATACGACGCCTGTACATTGGGCAGTATTAATCTAGCACTTTTTGTTGATAGAAATGATTTCGATTGGGAAGAGTTGCGAATTGCAGTTCATGAATCAATTCACTTTTTAGATAACGTACTTGATATGAATGAATACCCAATCGAAAAGGTTCGTGATATGGTTCGTCAGATTCGACGAATCGGATTTGGAATAATGGGCTTTGCTGATGCACTATTATCAATGAGCATTGGCTATAACACTGACGAAGGTGTAAAAATGGCCGAACAGGTTATGGAGTTTATTCAGAAAGAATCAGATATTGCGTCTGAAAAACTGGCAAAAACTCGTGGCGTTTTCCCTGCCTACAAAGGTTCAATTTATGATAAACCAGGAGAAATTAGCCCTAGAAATGGCGCACGGACAACTATTGCTCCAACTGGCACAATTGCGATGTTAGCTGACACTTCAAGTGGTTGTGAACCACTCTTCGCCTTAACATATTCAAAAAATACCATTGAAGGAAAAAGGATGTTCCAGACTAGCCCGTATTTTGTGTCGGCTCTAAAAAAACATGGAATATATTCAGAAGAATTACTTGAAAAAATTCAAACAAATGGTGGCTCAATCCAAAATATGGATTCTTTACAAAAAAGTCTACGTCAGACATTTGTAGTTGCTGGAGATATTAGCCCTGAATGGCATTTAAAGATTCAAGCTGCATTTCAAAAATATGTCGATAACGCAATTTCAAAGACAATAAACTTCCCAAACACTGCTGACATCAACGACGTAAGAAATGCTTATTTAATGGCGCATGAAATTGGTTGCAGGGGAATAACAATATATCGAGATGGTAGTCGTGAAAAGCAAGTTCTAGAAGTAAAAAAAGAATCTTCTTATTACGATAAACTTGATAGTTCGATTGAAGTTAAGAAATCTGAAACAACAATCAATGCACTAATTACTATCAAACCGAGGCCAAGTGTATTAAATGGTCGCACACACCGAATTGCAACACCACTTGGAAGCGCTTTTGTCTCGATTAATGAAGATGAAGAAGGAAATATTTTTGAAGTGTTTATTAATGTTGGTCGTGCAGGATCAGATATAACTGCTGATGCTGAAGCTATCGGACGGTTGATATCACTAGCCTTTCGTATCCCATCAGATTATTCATCTGATCAAGTTGCTCAAAAAGTTATTTCACAACTTCGCGGCATTGGTGGTAGCAGTTCAACTGGGTTTGGAGCCGATAGAGTAAGGTCGCTTGCAGATGCAATCGCAAAAGTCATCGAACAACATCAGGCAACAAGAGTTTCTGTTAAACCTGAGGAAGAGCCAGTACAAAACGAAACTGCTCCATTATTTGAAGCTGATAAAACAAAAAGTTTAACTGATATGTGTCCTGAATGTGGTTCAGCAAGTTTACGTTTCATAGAAGGCTGTCAAAAATGTGAGTTATGTGGATTTAGTAAGTGTTAATAATTAATAATATTGAAGGAACAATATGAAAAAACGAATAATTTTATATATCATTGGGGCTCTAGTATTAATAAGTGGTATTTCGGCAACTGCATATTACTTTAAGTCTAATGAAAATAAACAGAGTAAAACAGATAACATAGTAAAAACTGAGGCAAAAGAAATATCATATAAAGGTAAAGATGGTGTCAACGCACTTGAACTTTTGAAACAAAACGCTAAAGTAGACGCTAGTCCAGAGGGTATGGTTAATAGTATAAATGGCGTATCAGCCGATTCAGCAAAGAAAGAGTTCTGGTCATTTAATGTTGACGGCAAGCCAGCTAATGAGGGTGCTGGTACTTATATAACAAAAGGTTCTGAAACAATTACTTGGAAAATAGATACTTTTTAAAGGATAAATTATGACTAAAAAAAATATGATGATAAAAAATATCTCGTTAACAATATGCTTGGTGGTTTTAGCAGTTGGATGGAGAATCATTAATAATAAATATCAGGTTGCCCCCAACCTTGAAATTATAACGGCCGTTAGTGTGATAGCTGCGATTTCAGTAGGATGGCGAGCAGCCTTGATAGTTCCAGTAACATCGATGGTGATTTCTGATGTTCTTATCGGAAACTCATCAATATTCATGTTCACCTGGGGGGCATTCGCAATTATTGGCTTAGGTGCAACTTTTCTACGAAGATTTAATAAAAAACCAAAATCACAAATTTTGTACTCTTTCGGATTTGCAGTTGTTAGTTCATTCACATTCTTTGTAATTACGAACTTTGGGGTATGGTTGCAGGGTTGGTATCCAGCAACTATCACAGGTCTGATTGACTGTTTCGTAATGGCTGTACCATTTTATAGAACTATGCTAATCGGAAACTTGATTTTAGTACCTGCGGCGTTAACAGCATTTCAGCTAGTAAAAAATCGAGCTATTGTAAGAAAACTAGTAGTCAATTCCTTCATTCGCTAATATTTTATCATCAAAATGATGTTTTAATTTTGTCATCTGAGTGACAATGTCGACCTTGTCAATTAATGATATTGGAAAATTACGACCAGTAAGACATAGATTTGTTTTTGGGTGTTTATTACTAATCAAATTTTCTAGATCTTTAATTGATAGTAAACCATCATAAACAGAGTTGTTTATTTCATCACATATGACTAATTCGTATTCACCAGAGGTTGCAGATTCATACGCAAAATCATAAGTACGTCTGGCTTCAGATTTATGTTCTTGTTCCGAAGCATCGGAACTTAACTCACCAGCCTTATAAAAACCTAGTCCCCCTTTGTCAAAGGAAAGTTTATCTTTATATATTGGCATGATTTCGTTTATGAATTTATGTTCACCCACATCCCAAGACTTAATGAATTGGATAAATGCTACCTTCCAACCAGTTCCCAACGCACGAACCATTAAACCCAGACCAGCACTTGTTTTTCCTTTACCCTCACCTGTATATACAACAATAACACTTTTCTTTTGTTTGTATCCTTCAAAAACTGTCATATTTTTATTATAGAACATATTTTAGTATACTTCGAAATAATAGCACTACAGACTTTTGATTAATTTAACTAATTCTGGAAAGTGTTCTTGTTTGAAATGAGCTTTTCCTTCAAATAATACAACATTCGAATTTGATAGTTCATTATTATACATATACACATGATCCACTGGCACAACTATGTCATCTTTGCTTTGTATTAAGAAAATATTATCAACTTGATTATTGAATTTTGAAAGTGAATTAGGAAGTGAAAAATCAGCTAATTCCTCAAACTCCAAATCTTCGTACGGAGCAGCGATCAAATAAACCGCTTTAATTTTTTTAGGAAAATTATTTTTTGACAGGTATTTTGCTAGGAATATTCCTCCAAGTGAATGACCAACAAGAATCACACCATTTTTACATAAAGGAATAATCTTTTCGAACCAAGTTTTCCATTCCTCGTATCTTGAGTTTGTGCTATTTGGCATTCTAGGGACTAAGACTTGATATTTATTACCTAAATCTTCTGAGATTGAATCTTTCCAGTCTATTCTATATTGTAGTTTATCAATATCCGCAATTTTATTTTTTAGATAATCAATATATTTTTCATAATTAGAAAATGTTGTTCCACCATGGATTATTAATACTTGTCTCTTCATATTTCAATAATAACAGAATTGATTAAATGATATTACATTTTACTATTCAGTTTGAAGTGTAATATCCCTATTGATATATAAATGCCCGCGATAAACACCATCCTCGATTGTTGACGAATAGCTCTTTCCAAAAACTCTTTCAAGAATAATTTTCCCTAATCCATTGTGTTCAGTATGTTCTTTTATTGTATTTACGGTATCGATTGCGACCCCCCCAAGTTCTCTTCTAACTATAACCAACCTTGGGTCAGAATCATCGCCATGTACTTCGACATCTTTTACGATTTCGCCAATACCAAGATATACATCATTTAACCTTCGACGGTCTTCAATAATACTTCTAAGCGCTGGTTTGATTAATTCACAAACTGCTCTTGCAGGATAATCGGTTTGTTCTGGCAAATCGTCAAGATTATAAATTGTTAGTTCTTCGGATATTTTTTGTTTGTTTTCCATGACCCTAACCTTTAATAATATAATACCCCATAAATAAAGGTTATGTCAATTTTATTTACTTGTTTGTTACAAATTTACACCACACGAACTATGGAGCGATGATAACTGTGGAAGTAATCGGTTGGCTTGTTGAAATAGCTAATGGATTTCCAATTTGCAACGAAGGACTTGTAAACGATGGGGCCCATGGTGTAAGAATTGTCATTGCAGGGCTAAAAGTACTGGCTGATGGGCTTTGACAAATAGGTGAAGAACAACCGACTATTGAACCACTGGAGTTGAATTTTATCAAGAACATGTCTTGTCCTCCAGTTCCATAGCTATCAGTAACGCCAGTAATAACAAAACCACCATCACTAGTTTGAACTAATGAATCGCCTGAGTCATAGCCAGAACCTCCCCAAGTTTTACTCCATGCCAAAGTTCCATCCGAGCTGTATTTTGCAAGCAAAACATCGAAATTACCTGCGCCATACATTTCGGTTGATCCAGAAATTGCAAAACCACCATCACTAGTCTGTATTATGGAATAACCACCATCAGAATTTGTATTGCCTCCACTCCATACTCTATTCCACAACAAATCACCAGTAGAGTTAAACTTTATTACACTGAGCCCATTTGAATAGCTAGACGTTGAACCTGTGGCAATATACCCACCGTCACTAGTTTGAAAAACTGACTCGATATTATTATATCCGTTATAGCTCCATGTTTTTAACCATGACACCGTGCCATCAGTAGTGTATTTTATAATAGCGTTACTTGTAGCGTTAAAACCGTCGTTTGCCCTGCTACCTTTACCTACAGTTAAATAACCGCCGTCGCTAGTTTGGATAATTGCCCTGCCATAATCGGGATCATATATACCACAGACATTAGTAGCTTTACTCCATGAATATGTACCGCCAGAAGTGTATTTAAGTAAAATTGCGTCTTCACGACCATCTACATTCGTTAAATACCCAGTAACAGCTAAACCACCATCACTAGTTTGAATGATTGAATAGCCATAATCACTGCTAGCATCACCCCATGTTGTGTCCCACAATAATGAGCCGTCAGCGCTATATTTTGCAACAAACACATCAGGACTACCGTTAACACCAAAACTAGCTGTATTACCAGTAATAGCGAATCCACCATCACTAGTTTGTACTATAGAATCACCAGCTTCCGACGAAGAACCACCCCATGTTTTATTCCAAGATATTGTTCCATTTGAACTATACTTTACAATAAATGCATCGGTCATTCCTTCGCCATAGCTGTCTGTGGTTCCAACAGTGGCGAATCCACCATCACTAGTCTTAATTAAAGATCTAGCATAATCACTACCTGACCCTCCGTAAACCTTTACGAATGGATTTATAGCCGAAACTGCCAATGTAGGTTTAGTACTCTCAGTCACTATATAGCTAATACCGCTACTAGTATTTGTGGCAGTCAGGCTGTATGTCTGGGGAGTTAAGCCAGTTGCGGCATAGTCAAACGTATTGCCAGAACTTGGTTTTAAACAGTATTTTGGATCATTTGTACAGTTACCTGCTCCCAATGGGGCGGTAGGGTATGAACCGTTGTCTACTTTAAACATCTCTAATTGTCTTGAAGCGCCAGATAAGTCTGATTGTAATGATGCTTCTGTGGCTTTTCGACTAATACCTGTATATGAAATTATTGTAATAGCTGCTAATATTCCAATTACCACTATAACCACTAAAAGCTCGACAATAGTGAATGCAGATTGTTTTGATTTACTAATCATTTTGCTGACTCCGTTCGGGAACCTAAGGTATCTATTTCATAATGGATATCAAATTCTTTTAGCAAGGAATTGCCTGTATATGTATCTGTTACATCACCACCAATCCTTGATATTCTTATAGTCAATCCACTAGATAATGTTTTTCCTGCACCCGATATTGCTCCGAATCCGATAAGTTGGTGCTTGAGTGCAATTCCATCACCCGGATCTAATACATCAACAGTTGTAAAACCCGCCGGTTCAGTATCATTAATATTTGTCCACTTATATTCCATTCTCCATAGCACACTACCAGTATTGGTAGTTGTTGGATTCCAGTGTATATGAGGATAGATATCAGATCCGACTTTCCATGAATGCGGCATCTGTCCGATTATAGCAATTGACTGCGTACCTGTTGCAGCTGAAATAAATCCTATTTGGTCTGGATCGAAAGTCATCGCTATAGCTGCTCCTGCAGGATTTATGGCAGTTGCAGGAAATCGTAAATCATCCCATACTGTTGCATTGCCGTCAAAAACCAATGTACCATCAGTTTCGAATTGAGAAAAATTAACGCCATCAGAACCAAATTTCGCACCGTTGAATGTCTGCAACCCAGCCCATGTGTTAACATTGGACAAATTAATAGATAAACCACTTGCGCCGTTTAATATTGATGTTCCATTTAATTTTGCAGAGATAGTACTACCTGCAATTGAAATCCCATTTCCAGCGACGGATAAGCCAGTCTCACCTTGGAGACCTTGTACACCCTGGATTCCTTGTATACCTTGCAGTCCCTGTGAGCCAGTTAATCCAATAGGTCCTTGAATACCCTGAGCGCCCTGTGAACCTGTATCACCCTTTTCTCCCTGTATACCTTGTGAACCTGTGTCACCTTTAATACCTTGAACACCCTGTATGCCTTGCGACCCTTGTGAGCCAGTTAATCCAATAGGTCCTTGAATACCCTGAGCGCCCTGTGAACCTGTATCACCCTTTTCTCCCTGTATACCTTGGTCTCCCGTTAAACCAATAGGTCCTTGAATACCCTGTAACCCCTTTTCTCCTTGGATACCTTGAACGCCCTGCAATCCCTGAATACCCTGTGTACCCTGAATTCCCTGAATACCTTGAGCACCAACTATTCCAGAAACACCTAACGATGTAATCACATATGAAACATGGGATGTACCATCATGTACAAAATCAGAAGACTGACCAGCGGTTTTATTTTTCGCAAATATCTTAACAACTATTCTGTCTGTTGATTCCATGGCTGCTGATCCAGAGTATGTGTAATTAGTTACCACCTCTGTGTCAATAGATGTATTTATTATGTCAGCACTCGTGATATTAAATAGCTCTGTCTCGTTTCCACTAATATCTCTCTTATATATCCTGTATATTACGTTGCCAGTGCCACCAGTTACATGAGTATAAGTATGAAACTCCCACAATCCGACTGGTAACTTGCTAATACCAGGCACACCAGATTCACTTGCGTATGAATCAATTAAATACTCTTGATCTGAAACTAGGGCGACAGTAGATTCCTCTATTTCATTCCCTGCGCTTGGTGCTCGCAAAAAACTTTCATAACCAGTAATATCTGAATCTACATCACGAAACCAAAATAACTGGCCTATACTTTGACCATTCACACCAGCTATACCCTGAATACCTTGATTACCTTGTCCACCCTGTGCACCTTGCAAGCCCTGTGAACCGGTTAATCCAATAGGTCCTTGAATACCCTGAGTACCCTGTGAACCTGTATCACCCTTTTCTCCCTGAATACCTTGATCTCCTGTTAAACCAATCGGTCCTTGAATACCCTGAGTACCCTTTTCTCCCTGAATACCTTGTAAACCCTGCAATCCTTGAATACCTTGAGCGCCTGTGTCACCCTTAATACCATCAGCACCTTGTGAACCTGTATCCCCCTTTTCGCCCTGTAAACCTTGAGAACCCTGCAACCCAGTTAACCCTATAGGTCCCTGAATGCCAGTTTGACCCGATAATCCTTGAGATCCTGAAGCACCTTGATCACCTTCTAGGCCAGTTAATCCTATTGGACCCTGAGGTCCAACAATACCATCTCCACCGCCAACATCAATTGAAATTATTCCACCTAATGAATTAGACAGTGCTATTGATGAAGTATCTAGCGAACTGTCAATAATAGTGTTACTCTCTTTGGTTGGAATTCCTTCGATACAATCATCATTAACATTAGAAAATACGCCACAATAAGCATCAGTGAAAATATTTGAAACTGAATTGCTGGAATTTGACTTTAAACCGTCATTAATAAGCCAGGCACTAGAAAAAACTATAATAACCACTATTACGGTAGATATTAGAAATGTTCTTCTACTTATAGCCACCTTTTACTACCCCTATCATTTGTTTTGCGAATCTTCTATGCTGCCTGTATCTATCGTGAAAGGCGCAATATTAATTATCTTTTTTACTGATGGACGGTATAGTATTACTTTCTTGGCAACTGTATAAGCTACAACCTTGTCTCCATTTTTTGAGTCTTTAAAGAAAGTTTGACTAGATAGCTTAGTACTATCAGTTACAGTTGCTACAGTGGGTTCTTCGCCATTCGGTAGTACCATCAACTGACCAATTTCGTTAACTACCAATTCATTCTGCTGTTTAGCTACTAGTTCTGGATTATTTTTTAAATCTTGATACTTATTATAGAAAAATATCATACCTGCAACACAGAATATTACAACTAATGATACAATGATTAACAAGACTACTTTATGATATGATTTCTTCTTCCCTTTTCTATGCTCATTTTCCATAAATACCCCTAAAAATAAACTGTATTATTTAACATTATTATAACAGTAATGTTATCTTTTTTTCAATTCGAGATATTAGTTTTATTCTTTTCTTAGTTCAGACACAGGTATCGTAGCATTACGGGGTGTGTTAACGAATTTAGAAATATGGTCTTCGATTAGCCAATCCCTTATTTCTATTGGAAATAAGGTTAATTTATTTATTTCTGAAATTTTATACCAAACAGGCTCATAAAAATTATTACCTGCAGCCATGTTTTGTGCTTCATTATAATTGCCGAGTTTAGGCTCTCCACTAACATGTTTACATAAATAAAAAAATTGCTCGGAGTTATTGTCATAAATATGGTGATAAAGTAACTTTCCAACCTTCACCTTCATGGTTGCCTCTTCTATCAACTCTCTAACCACTGCTTTTTCCACTGTTTCGCCCACCTCAACGCCACCACCAGGAAAAGTGTAATAATCAAATCCATCCTTTATTCGATGCATCAATAGTATCTCGTCATTCCGAATAGTTATACTTACAGCTCGAATCTTCTTCATTATTTTACTATATCAAAAATAAGCCAAATCGCTGCAATTAGGTAAAGTACGGCGTATATTCGATGTAATGTAAGATTATAACGAGAGTGTAGCTTAACCTCTATATTTGAAATGTTCTTATTCCCGCTGTTTACTTTTTCTTCAACTTTACCAAATCCGATGATTTGATGAAAAATCATATATAACGGAAAAACAGCAACTGCGTATATTTGAGCAATCAAGAAATGATTCTGTGCATTAAATATGAGTGATAAGAGTGCAACTACTGTTTGCGCAATAACCCATACGCTATACCACATCTTTGCACGAGTTGTTTCCCTAAACGGTGTATACGTTTCTTGAAGCTGTTTTAATTTACCGTTTTTTAACATATAGGTAAAATATGCCCCAAGAGTAATTGAGTAGGATACCATAAAACCAGCCAATACTGCACAAAGAATAATATTTGAAATATATAGGTAATCAGCAATGTTCATTATATTAGTATACGCGATGTAATCACCAAGCTTGGTTTTTTAAAAAGATAGACATATTCGGATTATCAGATAACTATCGTATTGCACACTAATAACCACTTATCAACTTGCCATTCCATTGTAGAAATCGAACTTTTTGTCTGGTCCATTATCTATTAACGTTGCGCCTTCACCATGTCTGCGTCTATTTTTTTCATTTATTGGACTCTGTTCAACCGTGTACCTTGCAAAGTCCCTAATCAACAACCATTGATCGCATGAGTCGAAAATATCTTTTATCTTACTTTCTCCAGCTATTTTATTATCACCATGTGGCTCAAGGTATACCTCTTCAACACCATCATCATTTGTATTAACAGAGAGTAAAACATTAAAATTCTGCTTGCGAGATCTACCTCCTAGATGAAGATGCCACTCTGTTTGGCTAGGGTCAGAGCCGTGAGTATCCTTATAAAAACTTATATTGAAACCGCCGATAATTATCCTTCCGTCTGGATATTCAAGTATCTTTTTTAGTTCAATTTTCGTGAGTTTTTCTCCAGAAAGCGCTTTCTGTGCCATTTGCCTCTGACGTTTTTCTTCACGTTCCCTGTGCTTCTCTTTAGCTATGGCAGTAGCGTAATCCACATATTCATCACCATCCTGACTAGCACCATAAGCTTCACTATATAGACGCCTTAAGAAATCATCGTCATCTTCTATGTTCTTACAATTATTATCCATATTTTGTAATTCTATCATTTGTAAAAAATATTACAAGTATAACCATGAATCAAAAATCAAAAAACCGACCGAATAGATCGATTCTTTGTTGGTGCGGGTGAAGAGACTCTAGAACTCCCGGCGCCTGTAGGCGCGGGAGCAAATCTCTCGACTATTTTCTTCGGATCGGTCGAGAGTTAGAGTTTATCCATACTAATTTAATAACCCCAACACAGGGCTGGGATTATTAAATTGGTGCGGGTGAAGAGACTCTAACTCTCGACCTCTTCCTTGGCAAGGAAGCGCT